>NZ_JAUBTQ010000104.1:0-9814 GCF_036702515.1 Microcoleus sp. BROC3 | reverse complement strand
ATTTTTCCAAGTCGTTAAATAATCACATCGGTGCGATTTGGTATTTTATCCATCATTACAATTTGTCATTACTTGTTTAGGACTACCAACAACTAATTGTCATCTAAGATGGGCGGGTTGATCGATATTTTGAATTGCTGCAAATATTATTGGTAAAACTCGCTCCTCCAAGCTCTCACGAACAATTTATTAAAATTATTTAATATTGTGACCACTGCCAGCAGGTCTGGTGTACAATAGCGATAATGGTTATCATTGTACAATAATCGAGGTCAAGTATGGTGACTGCTGGGGCGATCGAATCAGTTCCTGTTACCGTTCTCACGGGTTATCTCGGCGCAGGCAAAACTACGCTACTGAACCGCATTTTAACACAGGAACACGGCAAAAAAGTTGCAGTCATCGTCAACGAATTTGGCGAAGTAGGCATCGACAACCAACTGATAATTGATGCCGATGAAGAAATTTTCGAGATGAATAACGGCTGCATTTGCTGTACAGTCAGAGGCGATTTAATTCGGATTATCGGTAACTTAATGAAGCGGCGAGACAAATTCGATCACATAGTCATCGAAACCACAGGTTTAGCCGACCCCGCACCCGTAATTCAAACATTTTTTGTAGACGAAGATATGCGGGACAAATTGCTGCTAGACGCAGTTGTCACGGTAGTCGATGCCAAGCACATCTGGCAGCACTGGGACGCAGACGAAGCTCAAGAACAAATTGCCTTCGCTGATGTAGTTTTGCTCAACAAAACTGATTTAGTGACAGAGGAAGAATTGGCAGAATTAGAAAAGCGAATTCGCGCCATGAATGCAATGGCTAAAATTTACCGTACCCGCAACGCTGAATTAGGAATGGATGCTTTATTGGGTGTCAAAGCATTTGATTTGAATCGGGCATTAGAAATCGAACCCGACTTTTTGGGCGAACACATTCACGAACACGACGAAACTGTTACCTCAGTAGCAATAGTAGAATCCGGTGCCATTGACCGCAACAAATTCAGCGATTGGATGGAGGAATTGTTGCGAACTCAAGGCCCGAATATCTTTCGGACAAAAGGCATTTTGAATGTTGCCGCAGACAACAAGCGATTTGTTTTCCAAGGAGTACACATGGTGTTTGATGGCCGACCGGATAGACCTTGGAAAGCCACCGAAACTCCTAAAAATGAACTCGTATTCATCGGCCGCAACTTAAACGAGAATCAATTGCGAGATGATTTTCGGAAATGTCTGGTTTAACTGACATATTGAAGCATTTTTAATAAGCCTTTTAGGAACAGGCAAGATGCCTGTTCCACAAGAATAAAATTCATTTCTTGTGGAAGGGAACAGGCAAGATGCCTGTTCCACAGGAATAAAATTCATTTCTTGTGGAAGGGAACAGGCATCTTGCCTGTTCCACAGGAATAAAATTCATTTCTTGTGGAACGGGCATCTTGCCCGTTCTTAAGAAGATTGCAACATCTCAGATTCAATAACTATGGCTAACAAAAAGACAAATAAAAGTGAACTAACCCTGGAATTTCACGCCAAAGCAATGCTGTCTGACTACGTAACTGCTGTTACTTGGTCGCCGGATGGTACAACTTTAGCAGTCTGTTCTGCTGCAGGCGAAGTGATGCTGGCGGCAGTAGGGGCAGTTAATGAATTGTCATTGCAAACGCTACAAACTGCCACGGCTAAATCAGCCGATTGCTTGTCTTTTTCCCGCGACAGCCAATTCCTAGCTGCTGGCGGACAAGATGGAAAAGTGCGAATTTGGCGCGTTAATTCTGGGGAATTAATTGCTGATTTTGATAACCAGCGCGTTTGGGTTGATAAGTTAGCTTGGAGTCCCAACTGCAACCAGTTAGCTTTCAGTATGGGTCGCTACGTTCAAGTATGGAATGTTGAGGATAATGTTGTGGAAGTAACGCTGAATTTCGAGTCATCATCTATACTCGATTTAGCATGGCATCCGATGGTTCAATATCTGGCAGTTAGCGGCTATCAAGGTGTCAAAGTTTGGCATGGCGAAGACTGGGATGAAGACCCGGAAATTTTATCAGTACCCTCCGCAACAGGTGCAGTTTCTTGGTCGCCACAAGGGGAATATTTAGCTTGCGGCAATATGGACAATACTCTAATTGTTAATGAATGGGGCAATTTTGAACCCTGGGTAATGCAGGGTTTTCCGGGGAAAGTTCGGGAGTTAGCTTGGTCGGATAAAACTAATTCCTTGGGCGCGCCTTTGTTAGCTGCTGCGAGTTCGGAAGGAATTTCAGTGTGGGAAAAACACGCGGATGAAAGTGTCGGTTGGGATTCTTGGGGGTTAGAACTGCATGAAAAAGTGGTAAATGCGATCGCGTTTCAACCTAACACATTTTTATTAGCTTCCGCAGCCGCAGACGGTCAAGTTTGTTTGTGGGAGGAAGCAGAACGATTGCTGCAAATACTAGAAGGTGCAGAGGGTGGTTTTTCCTGTCTCGCATGGCATCCCGAAGGTCAGTTTCTCGCCGCTGGCGGCTGTGGAGGCGAATTGCTGGTTTGGTCATAAATCTATGGGCCGCAAAGGGTTCGGGCGGTGCTAAGTTCGCATAACGGGCGCACCAGTTTGACCAAAACATAAAAATTAAAAACTGGGTCTTGACAAAATGCTAGATTACAATAACATTTTAGTGGCTGCACTATCCTCAAAGGCGATCGACAATTATCACCCAACAGCAATTTCTCGAACAACTCCACAGTATTCTCGACCAAAACCACCTGCTGAAACACCCGTTCTACCAAATGTGGAACGAAGGTAAACTCTACCTCGCAATCGCACAACAGATAGAGTGCGTCCAGGACTGTTATCCTCTCTTTCTTGTCAAAATTCCTTGACTGGGACTGAACAGCAAAGCTACTAAAAATAACCCAAAAATAACTAATACAATTGCCGCACCAGAGGGCATATTCAAATAATAGCTGCAATACATACCAGTCACGCTAGCTGTAATCCCAATAAGTGATCCCAATCCCATCATTAAATGTAGCTCTTTTACTAACAAATACGCCGTTATTCCCGGCCCGATTAACAGAGAAATTACTAACAGCGCCCCCACAGTTTGCAAACTCGCAACAATCGTCAGCGTAATCGCCGAAATCATCCCGAAATAAATCCAGTTTACAGGCAAACCGCACGCTTGCGCCCCCAGCGGGTCAAAAGTATAGAATAGCAATTCTTTGTAAAGGAGTTTAACCGCTACCAAAATTATCAAAGTTATGACAAAAGTCTGCTGCACGTCAGCAGGTGCAACTGACAAGATATTCCCGAACAGAAAACCGTCTAGGTCTAATTTGGTTGTCCGCAACAGGCTAATCAAGGTGACGCTAATTGCTAAGAAAGTAGATAAAATTAATGCCATAACGGCATCAATTTTGAGGCGCGATTGCGATTGAATCCATGCCATAATTACCGCGCTGATAATTCCCGATATAAACGCGCCGATCGAAATATTGAAACCTAAAGAAAAAGCTACTGGCAATCCTGCTAATACCGAATGGGCAATCATGTCAACCATCATTCCCATTTGCTGTACAATTAAGTAGGAACCGACAACAGCACAGAGAATTCCTAGCAAAATGCCGACGGCGATCGCATTTCGCATAAACTCGAATTGTAGTGGCTCAATTAGTAGGTTTAACATTGAATTACATCAATAATAGGATTTTTTTAAATACAATAAACTGCACAGGCGGGACGCCCGTGCCACAATCAACTTTAAAGATAAATCTTTTTTTGCTTAGGCAGCAACTAAACTTAAATCGTATCCATAGGCTTTTTGAATATTGGCTGCGGTGAGAACTTCCCGGCAGGAACCCGTGGCAATTAACTGCTTGTTTAGCAATAATAAATTGTCGTACTGTTTTAAAGTTTCGCCTAAATCGTGGCTGATTACTAGCAAGGTTTTATTTTCAGCTTTGAGTTCGGCAAAAATATCGAAAATAATCTCTTCTGTTGCTTTGTCGATCGCGTTAAAAGGTTCGTCGAAGAAGAATAAATCGGCTTGTTGGGCGATCGACCTTGCTAAAAAAATCCGCTGCTGCTGTCCGCCAGACAATTCGCCAATTTGCCGATCGCGCAAATCCCACATTCCCACCCGCAGCAAAGCAGCTTTGACCAATTCTTGCGACTGCTTCGAGGGCGATCTAAACCAACCAGTCTGGACAGTTCGCGCCATCATCACCGCATTCCACACCGTAATCGGATAATCCCAGTCAATTTGCGATCGCTGCGGCACGTAAGCCACCCGCGACAACTGTTTCTTCAGCAGCCGCCCCTGATATTTCACCAAACCCCGACAGGCCGGGATCAATCCCAGCATCGCTTTCACCATCGTGCTTTTCCCCGCGCCGTTGGGGCCGAACACACCGGTTAATTGCCCGGGATCTAACTGGAAATTCACGCTGTTGAGGGCCGAAATTCCGCGATAATTGACAGCCAAGTCTTGCACTTCTAGCATAATTCGAGATTTTGAGAACGATTCTTGTTCGTACCTACTAGAATAGGATAACTCGAAAAAGCAATAACGATTATCGTTCCAAAGGTAAAAATGTTAAAGAAGTTGGCTGGAAAAACCCGCAGATTGTGCGGTGCGGCTGTTTTGGCGGTCGGCTGCGGACTGGCTGGGTGCAGTGGAGGACAGAATGCAACCAATCGGACACCAGAGAGTCCCGCCGCCAACTTGCCCAAAGTCGTCGCCACGACTGGCGTTATCTGCGACATAACTAAAGAAATTGCTCAAAGTTCGATCGACACCATCTGTCTGATCGAGCCCGGAGAAGACCCCCACGCCTATCAAACCAAGCCGGAAGACCGCAAAGCGATTGAAACAGCAAATCTGATTTTATACGGCGGCTACAACCACGAACCCAGCATCATTAAGTTAATTGAATCCAGCAGTAATTCCGCACCCAAAATCGCCGTACACGAACTCGCAGTTCCCAAACCGCTGATGGGCGAACACGAGCACGAACACGGTGAAGAGAAAGCGGAAAACAAACCCCACGCAGAAGGCGAAAAAGTCCCTGACCCTCACGTTTGGCATAACCCTCAAAATGGTATCCGTATGGTAGAAACAATTCGCGACGAATTGATCGAAGTTTCTCCCACCAATGCTCAACTTTATACTAAAAATGCAGCAAGCTTAACAGATGAGCTGCAAAAAATAGATACTTGGATAAAAGCTCAAATTGCGACCATTCCAGCTCAAAAACGCAAGTTAGTAACAACTCACGATGCTCTGACTTACTATGCCGATGCTTACGGTTTGGAGAATGCGGTCGCTTTGCAGGGTGTGACGACAGAGGAACAGCCCACCGCAGCAAGAATTGCCGAATTATCCTCAGAAATTAAGACAGCAGGAGTGCCGACAATTTTTGTCGAAACCACAACTAATCATAAGTTGATGGAGACTGTGGCGAGGGAGGCAAATGTCAAAATTTCGGACAAGGAACTTTACAGCGACGAGTTGGGCGGCCCCGGCACGGGTGCTGATACATATCAGGGGATGCTGAAAACTAATACTTGCGCGATTGCTTCTGGCCTCGGCGGTAATTGTACTGCCTTTGCAGGAGAAGCAACACCAACTCCCAAACCATAGACTTCGTAGGGTGCAGCAAGCACCTTACATTTACTGGGTACGCAGCAAAGGGCAGCGCTCGCAATCGCAGGGGTTTTCGATGGCCAACGCTGCGTTTGCTTCGATGGCTTTAGGGTGAATTTTCCCCATCGGTGCTGGGGGGTTTTTGCCCAATTCCCAATTGCTTCTTAGACGATTTTAAGTCTTTCCAAAGCGCCTTAATATCTTTATAGGCTTTCTCAGAGCTAATTTTTCCTCCAGTTTCCAGCGAGCAAATATAAGTTATTTTCTGAGCAAATTCCTGCAAGTTGGCATTAAACGCCAAGTTTTCTGGCGTGAAATCACCGTAGTAGCGATTGCGAGGATGTAAAAAATCTTCCCGCTCTTTCATTGCCCCCTCCTAATTTAACTTTTGGTATTCAACTTGTGGTTCGGTCTCTGCTGTTAATAGCACTATTTGTACTCAGTATCGCGACCCTAACTGGCTTCTATTGTATTGCGTAAGTAGCAATTGTGCTTTTTCGCTCTCTACTGAGTCTATTAATGCAGTCTTAACCTTAAATTAGCTTTATTTTAACTTTTCTTTAACCTAAAAGCCAAAAAAAAGGGAAATGCGCTGTTCGCATCTCCCTTTAGATATATTTTGCAGTTGTTGATTAACCTTTTCTGAAGCCGAATATTTATTTGTGGCACTCGCAGCCGGTGTGGCCGCAGCCGCTGCCGTTGGGGTGGCCCTCAGCGCAAGCACTCGAACAGTATTGTTTGCCGTCTTTTTCTATGGCGGAATTGGGGCTGACAACACACACGCAAGAAGGACACGCACATTTTGTTTGGGTTGCAGTAGTCATTTTACATTCTCCTGGTGGGTTTGTTTGTCTGTAATAATATCTGAACACATATTCAGATGTCTGTCAAGGGAATGTAAAAGTTTTGTTACAAAACGTTTGCCGATCGCACTAAAATGAAAATGAGAATTAAAACAAGCCTTGAAAAGATGTCACCCAACTCTGCTGTTAACGGAGCGATAAGTCAGTCTCACGAACAAAACGATACACCAACGTGCGATAGACCGCACCTAGTTGACAATGTGCGGGCCGGCGACATCCAAACACAAGTTCTCAACACCGCAAAAGCGCAGCGGATGGCTGAGTTTTTCAGTCTTTTGGGAGATGCGAACCGCCTGCGGCTGCTGTCGGTTTTGGCAAAACAAGAACTGTGCGTGTGCGACTTGGCTGCAGCGTTGAGTATGAGCGAGTCAGCAGTATCGCACCAGTTGCGCGCATTGCGGGCGATGCGGTTGGTAAGTTACCGCAAGGTTGGGAGACAAGTTTTTTATAGTTTACTCGATCGCCACGTTTTTGAACTTTACCAAGCAGTCGCCGAACACTTAGACGAATCCTAATATTATTCTCCTTCGATGGTGTGGCCCGTAGCCACAACAGCTTGTTTAATAGACTCATCAGAAGCTTTGGCTTCCACAGTAACAGTCTTAGCCGTTATATCCACCTTGACAGAAGCATCGGATTCAACAGTTTGGATAGCTTTGGTAATTGTATCACCGCAGCCAGAACAGACGATCGACGGAACTTTAAGTAGCAGTGCCATAATAAAAGCCAAATATTGTAGATGACAGTATTGATTGTGCTTTTATTTTAATCTAATTTCGCTTTCCAAGCAAAAGTCCGCCAGAATAAATTCTGACGCTACAAAAAGTAACTCCTCAGGTGCAGACTAATGACTAATGACTGATGACTAATGACTTAGTATCTGGTATGCACCGCCCAACGGCCGCGGCTACAGGTCGCAAACTAACAACTAAATCTACCATATCCGCTAAAGAAAGAGCTTGCCGCGCGTCAGAAACCGATTTTTCCGGTTGCGGGTGACACTCAACAATTAATCCGTCAGCACCGCAAGCAACCGCTGCTTTGGCTAGTGGTGCGACTAATTCTCGCTTGCCGACTGCGTGAGAAGGGTCTACAATTACTGGCAAGTGAGTTAACTGTTTCAGTGCTGCGACTGCACCCAAATCTAACACGTTTCGCGTGTAATTATCGAAGCTGCGGATGCCTCTTTCGCACAGAACTACATCAGGATTTCCGTGACTGAGAATGTATTCGGCGGCCATCACAAATTCTTCGATTGTGGCTGACAAACCGCGTTTTAGCAGGACGGGTTTTCCGGCTTGACCGATCGCCTTTAGTAACTCGAAGTTTTGCATATTCCGACTTCCTATTTGCAGCATATCAGCATAGGTAACAACTGGCTCGATTTGGGCGATCGACATTACCTCTGTCACCACGGGTAAACCGTAACGCCGGCTGACATCGGCTAAAATTTCGAGTCCCTCAATTCCCATCCCTTGGAAAGCATAGGGAGAAGTGCGGGGTTTGTAGACTCCCCCCCGCAAAGCTTGCACCGATGCTGCGGAGAGTTTGCTGGCGACTGTTTCCATTTGTTCTGAATTTTCCACGGTACAGGGGCCGCCGATGATTAACAATTCTGTGCCGCCGATAGAGACTGTTTCTGAGAGTTGAACAATTGTTTGGTGTTCGGGATGAGATTTGGTTACGAGTTTGGCTTCTAACATGAGGGAATTCTCCGGGAAATTTAAGTGGGTGGTTGACAACAAAAAACCCGGAACTTTTAAGAGTTCCGGGTTGGTGCGAAAAGACAGCGCGACAATTTACCCAGAACTCCTGTGGGGCCAAAAATAAAAGCCGTAATACCAGTTACTGAATAATGTCATCGGTGTTTTCGCTTGTACTGGATTGGTTGTTGGGAAAAGAACTAGAAAAAACAAAACCGCAGGTGTTAATCTGCGGTTCGCCCGGATGTTCACAGTGAATTATAAATTCACTCCGGGCGAACTTGGCTGTACCAAAAATAAAAATAGTTGTTGGCTGTGAACATAGGTGAAATGCTGCGATTTGTGGATTAAACACAATACTATTCGACAAGCTAGCACAGGGAGACTTGGATGTCAAGCATTGTTTGCAAAATGTAGGGAAACGGCATTGCCGTTTCTTCCGGGGCCGGAGACTTAAGCCGACTATCTGCCAGTCCGCGAGTCCGGCAGGGAATGAATTCCACGGGGCTTATAGCGAAAGTCCTCTCAAAGAGGACTGAAGAACTCATTAGTCCTCAGTCCTCATAGCGAGGACTTTCGCTTTGAGGCAGGGGTTTCAACCCCTGCCGGACTATCGGTTTTACCTTAAGTTAAAACCAATGGGTATTGCGGTTTCCGTACTATGATGTTAGTCCCAGCCGAAATCTCGATCGCACAATTCGGCTAGTCTTTGGTTGTGCGATCGATAATATACTCTTAATTGCTCGTATACGGTCTCGCTGACTGGGGGATATTGATTCGAGTTGTACTTTTCGTAGGTTTCTAGTTGGTGGGGCGGCAAGTCTAAAAATTCTAAAACCCTGTTGAATGTGCCGCAGGGATTGGTGTACAAGTCTTCGCTTTTCAGGATTAAGATTTGTTCCTTGGGAAATAGTTTCATCCAGGCTGGGAGTTGATCGGCGTAAATGCCACGGCTGAGATAGGTGTAGTGGCGGTGGTTGTAACTTTCATAGGTTGGGCTGGCTAGGAGTTTTTCAATTTCACCTTTGAGTCTTTCGGGTTCGCTGGCGATCGCACTTTCTAGGGACAGCGATTCGTATCCGATTTTTATATAGTAATGATAGTGGGAAATTGCGCGTTCTACAGGGTTTCTCAGCAAGGCGATTATTTTAACTTTGGGACATAAATCGTGGATTCGCTGGGGGACGCGAGGGTGAAAAATATAGTAGGGGCTGGCTTCTCCTGTTAGCTGGTATTCGCCGCTTTCTGGCTGGGGAAATTGGGAATAATACCAGTCGGCGCTTTGGTCGAAGTTGAGGTCGAAATAATGGATTTCTTTTTGGGTAGCGGCGGCGATTTTGGGATGTTGGATCAGGTAATTGTACAAGGATGTTGTGCCGCCTTTTTGGACGCCGATGATGATGAAATCAGGGGGGCTTGGAGTTTGTTTCATGGTTTGTGATAATATCTGAATATCGGTGTCCATTTAAGCGTCGAGCTGTCGCTCGATATAGCTTAGAGTCGAGATTAAATAGCCAAAATCGGGTAGTCCTCAACAAGTAATGACAAATTGTAATGATGGATAAAATACCAAATCGCACCGATGTGATTATTTAACGACTTGGAAAAAG
>NZ_JAUBTQ010000103.1:0-9926 GCF_036702515.1 Microcoleus sp. BROC3 | reverse complement strand
AGGTAGGCGCAGGGGAATAGCAGGATGCCAGACCAGCCTACGAAGACGAAGCGATCGCGTTTGAGCCAGTCGTCGAGTACATCAAATATGCCTCTTTCGGTCTGGGCGCGTCCGACTGCGATTGTCATTTACGCAAATCTCCAAATGGATATAATTACAGCGGATCTTTCTCTAGTCATTAGTCTCCAACCGTTGCCTCTGCTTACCAGAAAACAAGTTGGATTATGAACAGAGTTTACTTTTCTTTACCGTATTGACGATTATAGAGGTAATTCTTTACAAGAGCAAGTTTTTCTTAAAAAACTTTCGGCTCTTGACTTGTCCGAAGTCCCCGAAGTCCCCGAAGCCCTCGAAGTCCCCGAAGTCCTTGCCCTGCATTTGGGAACTTCTACTATATAGGAGTCTCTGCGCTTTGCGTCAGAAGCCCCGTGGCTGGGTAGATGTATCGCCCTCAACCTCTGATTTTTCTAAGAAACTGGGTTTCCGTGGGTAAGTCCTATATATATACTGAGGATAGAGCTCCAAACTTAGGTTTTTAAGACTATATGTTCAGCATTGACATCATTGTGAAAAATACGCCCGTCTCGCTGTCGGTGCAGCGGAAGTTGGAGGAGGACGCTGAGACTGTTTACCAGCAGGTACTGGCGGCGATTCGCAACTCCCAACCGCAAATTTTGGAACTAACTTGCGAGAAAAATCCTGAGAAAAAGGTGGCTGTGCTCAGCAGCGAGATTTCTGGGGTGGTGGTTTCTCAGAAATCGGGGGCGTCATCTACAGGCAGATCCCCGGGTTTTGTCTCGATGTCGGCGGCAGAATGAGGGCTGGGGGTGTTGGTGCCGATATGAGCCAGTCAGCCGTTGCTGTGCGGGATTTGGGTTTTTGCTGGCCGTCGGGCGATCGAGTGTTGCAAGGTTGCTCTCTGGATGTACCCAAGGGCGAGTTTTGGATGCTTTTGGGCACTAACGGCAGCGGCAAGTCTACGCTGTTGAGGCTGATGGCTGGGCTGCTGCACCCCCAGTCGGGGGAAATTGACCTCGGCGGGCGGGTGGGTTTTGTGTTCCAAAACCCGGATCACCAATTGGTGATGCCGACGGTGGGTGCGGATGTGGCTTTTGGTTTGGTGGAGGAAAAGCTTTCTAACGTTCAGGTGCGGGAGAGGGTGGCGGAGGCTTTGGAGGCTGTGAATTTGCTGGATTTGCAGCGGCGGCCGATTTATGCTTTGAGTGGCGGTCAGAAGCAGCGAATTG
Organism: Microcoleus sp. BROC3; assembly: GCF_036702515.1. Taxonomy (NCBI): domain Bacteria; kingdom Bacillati; phylum Cyanobacteriota; class Cyanophyceae; order Oscillatoriales; family Microcoleaceae; genus Microcoleus; species Microcoleus sp. BROC3. Next base: position 8,679 of record NZ_JAUBTQ010000103.1, on the reverse strand, counting down.
CTCTTGCTGGGGCGATCGCCCGTCACTGCGAAATTCTGCTGTTGGACGAACCGACGGCTTTGTTAGATCCTGATTCTCAGTTGGATTTGGTGGCGGCGGTGCAGCGGTTGGTGAAAAATCGCGGAATTACGGCTTTGTGGGTGACTCACCGTTTGGATGAGTTGAATTACTGCGATGGGGCTTTTTTGTTGGAGAAGGGCCAAGTGGTCGATCGGGGAGATCCGGCGCGTTTGAAGCAGCGGTTGATGCAAAGCCAAGATGTTTAGCTGTTAAGCAATGCTTGAATTAAGTCATTCGGCGATTGAAATCGCTTCTACAAAAACGAAGTCTGCCTCCGCAGACGAAGAGAATGGCTGCACGCCAAATCAATCTCGCAATCCTCGATCGCGCAACAAAGCATCTGCCCAAGCTGCATCTGTTTCCGAGAGTAGCGGTACTGATTGCCGATTATAATCTATCTCCATATCGTAACCTGCAATATCATATATTCCATTGAACAGCATTTGCAAATCAACAACAGGCTCAGGATCTTCTGAACCCAAAGGCAACGGGAAAGAAGGAATTACATTCTGAATATTAAAAGCATATAAATCACCGCGAGGACGGCGGTTGCCGCGACACACCAAAATGCGATAGTGACTCTCAATGTTATTGCCAACAATTGGCATGGGTTCCCCATTTCGCAGTAAATCAATTTCAATTAAATGAGTGCGGGTACTTAGTATATGTTGGCGTTTTTCTTCATACATCTGCCGTCCTTTACCAGAACGCTTATTAGTGGGTGAAAGAAATTCAATAGCTGTTACCACTTCTCTGGTTTCCACCTGTTTAATTTCTAAATAAGCTTCTTTGACAATCTCAGGAACAGGAATTGTCACAGTCACTGGTTGTGTTGGGGGTGATAAAACAGCCACATTCGGCATTGAAGGATTGCTGGCGTTTGCCAAACGCTGTACCGTTATATCTGGAATACCAACACTTACAGAACTTTCCCCGCTGGTTTCATACATTCGCACTTCTACCGCGACTCGATATTTAGGCCGCAGTTGGGGAGATAAAAATCTGGCAATTTCACTAATCAGCAAGTTATGTATCCCAGGCCAAAAGTCGGGATGCTCTAAATACGGGTCCATACCAGGAAAGGGAGATGGCATTGATGTGACTCCTTGACTCAACTCTATTTATAGTTTAGCAATGTTGTTTTGGGAAAATTAGGGCCGATCGCACTTCCGGTAAAATAGAATAATTCCTATTGGTGGAAGGGCGATCGCACTTTTCAACAATTAAACTTCGATCGCCAATTGTGTTTGAATTGGAACGCTGTTTTCATCCAACACAGACACCGCATTTACGAACACAATTGTATGCGGGACTGCAGGCATTAAGCGGCGCAGCGCGTTCAAGTAAGATTCGGCATCGGGGCGGCGGGCGAAACGGGCGACTGTTAACCGCTGACAGTTGGGGAGGTGGCGAATTAGATGCCAAGGTTGAAGTCGATCGCGATATGTCGGTTGTTTTGGTATCATAGGAAAATCCTTCCCACTTTTGTGGGTGGTGAATGAAAGGCGATCGCTCTAGATTTCTCAGGTCAGGGGGCGATCGCTATTAACTGTATATTCATTAAATTACGACTACTCGTAATTGTCAAGGGCGGAATGGGACGAATTAGGCTGCGAGTTCGAGAATTTGCTCAAGAGAAGGGTTGGACTCTCAGGGAAGTCTCCAACAGAACAGGTGTTCCATACACCACAATCGCCACCTATGCTAATTCTCCAGGCATGGCAACTGTTGACTACACAGCTTTGGACAAGATGGCTCGTGCGTTCGATATTGCGATCGAAGATTTAGTTGAGATTTTGGAACAATAAACTGATTTGTCAGCGGGAAGATGGGGTTAATTCGGTTGCGAGTTCGAGAACTAGCTGAGGAAAAGGGTTGGACGCTGAAAGAAGTCTCTGACAGAACGGGAATTCCCTACAGCACGGTTAAAAAATACGCCCAAGCTCCCAAAATGGCAACGGTGGACTATACGGCTTTGCAGAAACTTGCTGCTGTCTTCGATTTGATGATCGAAGATTTGGTTGAGGTTTTGGAACATTGAACTAATTTGTCAGCGGGAAAATGGGTCTAATTCGATTGCGGGTTCGAGAACTAGCCGAAGAGAAGGCTTGGACATTAAAAGAAGTTTCTGAGCGATCGGGAATTCCTTACAGTACCGTTAGAAGTTATGCCCATTCTCCCAAGCTGGCAACTGTAGACTATACAGCTTTGAATAAGATGGCTCGTGTGTTTGATATTGCGATCGAAGATTTAGTGGAAATTTTGGAAGAATAGGCTGATTTCCTAAGAATGCAATTGGACGAATTAGGCTGAGAGTACGTTTTTGACAAGCAGACTTTACCTTTATTAAATTCAAATTATGAAAGTTCAATCTATCAAGTTAAAGTATTTTAAGAAATTCAGAGAGCGAGAATTAGATTTCACCGATCCAGAAACTGGACTGGCACGAGACCTTATAGTTTTAATAGGGATGAATGGGACTGGCAAAACAAGTATTTTACAGGCAATAGCAGCAACATTGGGAGAGGCAACAGGTCGATTGCAGAGGCTTTCTGAATTGGAATGGCCGGGATTTAATTATGAATTGCTAGGGAGTAACTGGGGAAAGTTTGAACCAGACGTTACTCTAAAAATGCAATTTTCGTCTCCAGAGATCCACGCGGTTCGGGAGTTCCACCAAAAATTGCAAAATATCGGTCGCAATTTACCAGTTCCTCCTGCTGATAAACATATTGTGTCCCTTAAATGGCAAGGTGAGCGCGTTCAGGCAAACACTTCAAGTGAATTGTTTCAATTTAAAGGACGGGAATATGCTAAGCAACTCCTTAGAGCTGAAGGCTTTCAGGTGTTTGAGCGAGTTGGGACAATTCTTTGGTACACAGAGCAGAGAACTTCTACCAGCCTAACTACTGAAAACCAGGATGAAAAAATTGAAATTACAGAAGATAATCTACGAGATCGCTTTTCAAAGTGGCGACAATTTCATCAGGATGTTGAAAGGGGAAGAATTAAGCAATTCCGACCCGGACAAAAGGACATATATGCTGAAATTGAGCAAGCTTATAAAGTTGTTTTCCCCGAACGTAGCTTTGATGGACCTGTTCCACGAGAAGGGATTGATGACATTCTGAGCGAACCCTGGTTTTATCTATATGATGGCAGAAACCAATATGAGATTTCTGAGATGTCTGGGGGCGAACGTGCTATATTTCCGATGATGATGGACTTTGCTAATTGGAATATTCATAATTCTGTGATCTTGATTGATGAAATTGAGTTGCACTTACATCCACCACTGCAACAAGCATTATTGAGAGCTTTGCCCAAGTTAGGGAAAAATAATCAATTCATTATTACAACTCACTCTGATTATATAGAGCAGCTAGTACCTGAAGCATACATTGTTCGTTTAGAGGAGTAACTATGAGTGTTGTTAGTAGTGGAAAAATACTTTTTTGTGAAGGAGCGCCCACCAGTTTAGACTATAAATTACTTAATACATTAGTTGATAGGATAACAGCTAATACCTGCACAATTGTTACTGTTGGGAGTAAGTTTACATTTTCAAAATTTGCCGAAGGATACTTTTCAGCGAGTAAAGCACTAGACCCGAAATACATTGTTTTTCTAGATCGGGATTTCGATGTTAAGCCAACTGATAACTGCCAGCTACTCCAAAGAGCAAATAAATCTGGCAATAAATCTATTTTTTTAAGTTATCGAACTTGTGTTGAAAATTATCTCTTAGATGCTAATTTAATTCACAATTATTGGGAAGAAAAGTACAATGAAAAGCAGGACAATCCAACTTCTACCTGGGGGCATAAAAATTCACCAGGAGTCGCTCGGATTTCAAAACTGATTGAAACTAGCGCCAGAAACTTGCAAGCTTACCAAGCGGTAAGATGGGCTTTGGGTGACTTGGTGAACCTGAGTGTAGCACGGGAACAACTCAAAACTACATGGACGAATAAAGGTAAACTACCTAAATCATTAATTTTGCAAGACTGCAAAATTAAAGCGTTAGAATTAGTCAATCAATTTAGACAGGCTGTTGAATTAGTTAGACCAGAAAAATTTGAAGATAACCTTGTTGTCTATGAACAACTATTTGCACGAGAAGAATTTTGGACACAGAAGCAATACTTAATTTGGTTTAATGGCAAGGATATTCAAAAGGAAATGCAGAGACAAGATTCTACATTTATTTCTCTAAGTTCATTTTTTGATTGGGCAATTCCTTACCTAGACATTAATCAGCATGACGACCTTATAGAACTAAAAACAAAAATCGAGGAGCTATAGTTTAATTAAGTATAGTCACTTACAATTTTAGATTTCCAATTTGAGACTTGCGATTTTCAAATCTAAAATTGGAAATCTAAAATTACCTTCGAGTGCCCTTTTCTCCTCCCTACTTCATCTCATATCCAAACAAATTAGGATCGACTTCTCCCAAATTCAAATCTGCCAAACCATACTCAGCCCACCGCCTTTCGACCATCGTCGCCACATCCGGATCGGACTCCAAAACTTCACCCCATTCGTGATCGCTTTCCGGCGGCATCTTCGTAGTAGCATCAATCCCCATCCTGCCTCCCAAACCTATCTTTTCACTGGCAAAATCTAACGTGTCAAAGGGCGTATTCGGCAGAATAAATACATCCCGAACAGGATCGACTTTAGAACTAATTGCCCACACTACTTGACGCGGGTCGCGAATGTTGATACTTTTATCGACAACAATCACAAACTTAGTGTAAGTAAACTGCGGTAATGCACTCCAAAATGCTAAAGCAGCCCTGCGCGCTTGACCGGGATATGCTTTATCAATGGAGATAATTGCCGCTTTATAACTCAGCGCTTCCATCGGTAAGAAGAAATCGACAATTTCCGATACTTGCTGCCGCAAAATAGGCGTATAAATACGGTTAAGCGCGATCGCCATCATTGCTTCTTCTTTCGGCGGCCGCCCGCTAAATGTGGTCAGATAAATCGGGTCTTTGCGGTGCGTCATGCAGTGGAACCGCACCAGCGGCGAATCTTCCACGCCGCCGTAATAACCCATGTGATCCCCAAAGGGCCCGTCGGGCAGAACTTCCCCCGGCGTAATCGTTCCTTCCAACACAATTTCCGAGTCCGCCGGTACTTCCAAATCTACCGTTTTGCACTTCGCCAACTGCACGCCGGAACCGCCGTAAAGTCCCGCAAATAACCATTCCGATAAATCTACAGGAATTGGCGTTGCTGCGGCGAGAATAATCAGGGGATCGACTCCGAGGGCGATCGCAACTTCCAACTTTTTACCAGCCTGCGCCGCTTTTCGCAAGTGTCGCGCGCCGCCCCGCACCGATAACCAGTGTACTGTCATCGTGTTTTTTGACTGCAACTGCAACCGATAAACCCCCACATTCGGCGTACCCGTTTCGCAATCTTTGGTAATTACCAAACCCAGGGTGATAATTTTGCCCGCATCTCCCGGATAAGGGCGAATCATGGGGATTTTGTTCAAATCCAGCCCTTCTCCCTCAAGTACCACTTGCTGACAAGCTGGGAAAAAGTCTCGGCCCGGTTTGGCTTTCACTACGTCGAACAGGACTTTGCCGAATTCTATGGCTTGGGAAATCTTTTTTGGGGGTTTTGGCTGTTGCAGCATTCCCAGTTTTTTGCCGAGCTCTTCTAGTTCGATCGGCTTTTCCATGTTCATCGCCCAGCAAACGCGCTGTTCCGTGCCCAACAGGTTGATTGCGACGGGGAAATCGGCCCCTTTGACGTTTTCAAACAGCAGTCCAGGGCCGCCTTTTTGCAGCATTTGGTTGGAAATTTCGGCAATTTCGAGGTCGGAATCGACTAAAGCGCTAATCCGGCGCAGTTGTCCCCGTTCTTCGAGTAGTTTTAGGAATCCCCGCAAGTCTCTTGCCATTTTTTTTAAGAATTGTTAACGTTCTTTTGTTATTATGAGCCGATCGACTGCCACAATTTACTCTTGAACCGCTGAAAGAATATCTATTTAACGAACCGCGAAGACGCAAAGGGCGCGAAGGAAGAGAAAGAAGAAGATAGGTAATGTCTTGTTCGGTTCGGGAGTAGGCTGCATAATGGGTTAATGAAATGTCCTCGATGCGAATCTGACCAAGTTCGTAAAAACGGCCGTCCCAACGGTCATCAGCGGTATCTTTGCAAAGCTTGCCGCAAACAATTTTTTGAGTCCGCCGGTCTGCCGTCTTTCAGTCGCAAATGCACCGAAACACGGTTAAGCGAAGCTATCCCGAAGGAAATCGCCCCTGCAACCACCACAAACTCCGGCGGGATTGCGATTTTGCTGTTAGATGCCGAAAATCTGAAACTTAAGGTTAATACAGAACAATTTTTAGCCAGTTTGTGCGACTATCCCCTGCAAGTTAAAATTGCTTTTGCTAACTGGAAAAACCCGAGTACGGGCAAGTTGGATGCTGAACTTTACGATCGCGGTTACGAACTGATTCACGTTCCGGGCGGTGCTAATAGTGCTGATGGTAAGATGATTGCTTTTGGCGCTGCTATTTTATATCGATATCGGGATGTCCAACAAGTGTTTGTCTGTTCTTCTGACGGTTTGTTAAATCATCTTTGCAATCAGTTGCAAAATCAGGGATTGACTGTGTTTCGGGTGCGACGGCAAAATGCTGTGTTGTCTGTAGAAAATCTTCTGAATGGTGATACTAACCACTATTCTTGTGAGAGAGAAATGGAAATCCCTAGTTTTGAAGAATTGGCTAATCAAGTTGCAGATTTGTTGAAGGCTGAACACAAATCTATTGATGAGCGAATCGCTCGTTTTTCTAGTGTGGTCGAGCTTTTTCAAGAGCGCCGGACTGTTGCTTTCCCTTCTACAATTTCCCATGCAGCAGCACTGTCGGAGTCAGCACAAAACGAAGTTACCCCGGTGCTTGAACCATCTTTGGCGACCGTTGCTGTTCCTCCAAATATTATTGCGGAGCAAAATTTGCCAGAAATAATACCTGCTGTCAATTCAAAGGCTATTGAGTCGCTGGATGTTTTAAAAAATATACTTGTAGAAATAATTGACTCTGCAAAAAATGAGTTGAAAGAGGATGCTATTCCTGTAACAAGAATTAAGAAATGTTTTTTTGCTAAATATCACTCTCATGCTGATTTAATTGTAAAAAGTTTTTTGGGTAAGACTTCTAGTTTAATCAAATTTTTGCAGTCGCAATCAGCTACTTTTAAAATAATATTAATCGGTACCGAACATCAAGTGGGACTCGTTCAAAAACCCTCGGATTCAAAAATTGAATTATCTGCCGCCCTCGAAGCATCCGTAGCAAAAATTGTACAGGCATTAACTGCTGAATCTCCCGGTAGTTACATTCCGATTCCCCAGGTAGCCGGCGAATTTAAAAAGCAATACGGTCAACCAATTACTAAAAAGCTGAAATCGCTGGATTTGGGCACCAAATTTCCAGATTTTTTGCAGTCCTGTAAAACATTTAAAGTTAAGAAAAAAGGTAAAATTTATGAAGTGGCGATCGGGAGCATCCCAGTTTTGCAATGAGTATAAATACTGAGATAATTGCCTTGCCAAGTTGATGGCATAATAGAAAGCAAATAAATTACCATAACCTAAGTGCATATGACCCCAGAAGAACAGCAGAAGATCAAAATAAATCTCCAAGCAATAGCAGAGGTCTTTTATAAGAATACCTCGCCAGACAATCTCAAAAGCTTTGAATCTATCGAACTGACTGTCCGAGAGTATTTAGTTGAGACAGTAGCACCAGAAATTAGCAGTTTTTTTTTAACTCAGCAGGGGGAAAGGGTGAGGGGAGAAAAAGAACCATAAAAAGTTGTGTAGGAGAAATAAAGCTATCAAGTAAGCAAGCCCAAAAGCTGGGAATAAAGAAGGGAAGTCGTTTGAGTCCTCAATTAGAAAGATGTTGTTTATTATTAGTGGCAAATGAATCATTTGCCAATGCTGAAAAAGACTTAAAAATGTTGACAGGAATTTATGTACCGCACAGTACACAACATCGGCTACTAGAGCGTTATAAATTCTCTTCACCGTCGAACGGCGAGCAAGTAGAAGCATTGAGTATAGACGGAGGAAATGTCATGCCCAGAACTCCATTAGGAAAAGAAAGAGTAGGTCGGAATTATAAAGCAGTTAAGATCCATAATCAAGTAGCAGCCGCCTTCTTCCAAAATAATCCAGATTTAGTGGAGTGGGTAAATAGCCAACTTTCAAATGAACCGATAACCTGTTTGGGAGATGGTCATGATGGGGTGTGGAATCTGTTTAATCAAATTGGGACTAATGAGCAAAGAAGAGAAGTATTAGATTGGTATCATTTGAGAGAAAATCTACATAAAATAGGGGGGTCACTCAAACGAATCAGAAGAGTCGAGAGCCAACTGTGGCAAGGGTCAACAGTAGAAGCTATAGCCGAACTTGTAGGAGTTAAAGGTAAAGAAAGTCAAAATTTCCAGAATTATCTCCGAAAACATCAGTCAAGAATCCCCAATTACCAGAATTATCTTGCATCAGGGTATTGATATTGGTTCGGGAGCTGTAGAGTCTTTAATTAAACAGATTGGAGCAAGAATTAAGATTGTAGGTGC
>NZ_JAUBTQ010000102.1:0-10290 GCF_036702515.1 Microcoleus sp. BROC3 | reverse complement strand
AATTGTAGGGACACGGCACTGCCGTGTCCTCTGTGGCTAATATTAATTCCGATGCTACCGGATTTGATATAATTTTTGGAGAACAGTCAAAATTTAAACAATCTTCAATTAGCCTACTCCCGATTTAAGTGGGTTTCGGGTTGAATCGGCATAATAAAGTCGAGTCAACAGTTAACAATCAACCATTCAGTTTTTCGACCCCGAGTCAACAGTCAACAATCAACAATCATTTCGCTCGTGCAACCGGAATTGATATAAGTTGGTTTCGGGTGATGGCGACGATCGCAATTGCGGTAAACTTCAAATATGCCATCTGCTAGTAATTATCGATCGATGTTTTGTCTATGACTCTCCAATTAAGCGAAAAAGCCAAAGAATTAATCCCGAAAGCCCGAATTGTCAGCTTAGCCGCCTGGGAAAGTTCCCACTCTCCTGCAGAAATCCAACTCTTTCAAGCTGCTGACGATGCAGGCCGCTATCTCACCGATGAAGATTTACAACAACTTCACTCATCCGAACCAAAATCGGTTAGTAATGCCAAGTTCCTGCGCGACAGTGCGGCGGATATCGTATCCGAAGCCCGGGAACAAGTTTTAGCGGAATATCCCAATATTTCTCAGCCTGGAGGCGACCTTTATCCCCCAGCCAGGGCAGAAGCTTGTTGGCGAGATTTCTGGCATTTTCTCCGCTGCATTACCTATGGAATTGCGGGAAATACCGCCGAATTTACCAGCGATGAAGGACTGCATTACATGAATTTGCTTTATCAAGAATTGGGCGTTCCTTTGCCGGCAATGGTGCTGGGTTTGGAAGGTATCAAAGCGGCTAGTTTGAAGCGGTGCGATTCTGGCGATCGAGCAAAATTAGCTCCTTATTTCGATCGTTTGATTGAAAAGTTGAGCCAGTTTAGTTGATATTACAGTCGAGGGTTAATTAAAGCGGGCTTTAATATCAAAATCGGCGATTTAATTGCTGCTAGACAAACCAAGTCCCAGCCAGGAGAGAGTGACTAAGAAATAGAGCGGCTATTTAAGCCGAATTTGGTCTTAAGAATGTACGCGCACCCTCTTGATTTGAGTCTGCACAGGCAGACTTTGTTTGTCTGGGAGTGGTTTCAACCGCCGATTATTTACAACCTGTGGCTTGGGCGCAGTGCACGGTACAATCGGTTTTAACCCGCGATTATCGGAGATGAAAGCGCAATTTACAACCCTAATTCTCCCGCGCGTAAAACCCTAAATGATTGGAAATAGGACGTTCCTGCATGGGTATTTTATTCTGAATCGGAGCATTCAACAGTTTCGTTCCTGACGGCGATGCTACTGCAAAAGTTACCGATCCGCCACCATCTAAATTTAGCACTGTCTCGGCTCCCAACTGCATCGAAATGTCAGTGATTTCGCTCAGTTTCAGACCTTCACTGTAAAGCCTCTGCTTGCCGTCTGCCAGAATTAACCACAACTTGTCGCCTGTTTTGTCGATCGCCGCGACTGCACGGGGATAGGGTCGATCCTGTTTGCGTTCTTCCTGACTTTGTGTTACGGGTTTGCCATTTTTCACCAGCAAAGTATCTCCGGCAACTGCATGGGCTGTTCCCGAAGGACAAGTGCCGTTTTCGATTATTTGAGCGCGGTTTGTGGCATCAAAACAAAGGGCGGGAAAGTTTGAATGTGGTTGAGAATAAGCTTGGCTTTTGGCAATGGCGTGTCCGACATTATTGACTCGATCGCCGCTGCGGGGATAGTAATCCCAAGGTGTTTCCTCAATGCAGGGATAAAAAAAATTGGCGTTGACTGCTAATTGCAATTTAAATTCTTTCAGGAATTCAGTAGCGGTGCGGGCATTGGTTTCTGTTAAATCGGCTGTTGGGTTTCCGGGAGTGACAAAAATTCCTATTCCCGGTGCTTTTAGGTCGATGCTAACAATGTGAATTAGGGTGGGACGCGGATTAGGCAGAAATTCCCTGCGGTAGGCTATTCCTTGAAAGAGCGATCGAGCTTCGTTTGTTTGTTTGGGACGCAAAAAGTAGGGAATGTTGTAGAGTAGTATTGGTGCGAGCAATATTCCGAGACCGATGATAGGCGCAATTTGTTTGATATTGGGTACAGCAGTTAGTTTCATTTGGTGAAAGAGATTTTTTTTAAACGAACCGCGAAGAAGGGAAGGACGCCAAGCAAGAGAAGAGAGAGAAGAGAAGAGGGTATAAGCTGTCGCGCATTTAAATTGTAGATTCAGGGCGGGCGGGACGCCCACCCCACAAGACTTTAATTTTTTTTGACATACCATTTAAATGCAGAACAGCTTATTCACATTTTTTGAAATATGAATTATTCTGATTCCAATAATTTTAGCAATCAAATTTTACGAAATCGATCGTTCCGAGGACAAGTTCTTAACGGTGCTGATTTCAGCGGTGCGGATATTCGAGGCTGCAATTTTAGAAATGCTCAGTTAGCGGGTGCGAATTTTATCGGTGCGAAAATCGGGCTTTCTCGGCGACAGATTGCTGTTTTGAGTGCTGGGGCGATCGCGATTTGTTTCGTTGTGGGCGATGTTCTGACTCGACTGATTTTGGGAACCCAAGGACAGGTACCGGAGTCTGGCAGTTGGCCTTTTGTTCTGTTGCTGTACGGGGTATTGAGCGCTGCTGGCTTCGCTTCGGCGATCGCCGGCAAACAGCCAGAAACCTCAAAAGCGGGTAGATTTGCACGAACAATTTCTGCTATTCTATCAGGAGCTTTGTTGGGATTTTTCTATGCTGGCACTGCAACTAATAAGAATTCCCAGGCTGCTATTGCTGGAATGGCGATCGGCGGGGTGTTAATGTTTTTTGTGAGTTCCCGGATTCGCAGCCAATTGGCAAAGGTGGCGATCGCATCGGCTGGAAGTGTGGCGGCTTACGCAGCGGCTTTTTTGTTCAGTGCAACGGCTAGCGCTTTTGTCAGCACTCACAAACTGTTTTGGGGTGTGTTTTTCGGTTTGCTGTCGCTGCTTTATCTTTGGTTTGCGTTTGTGTCTTTCTCTGCTATTGTTGGAGAAATTGGAAATGCTGAGGGTACTTCCTTCACAGGGGCAAATCTCGCTGATGCTAAGTTCGATATGAATTGCATCAATCTAAAATCTAAAATTTAAAATCTCAAATCCCATGACTGACATTCTAACAGCAATCGATCCTGCAGAAAGCGACGCTTTGCTGCAAACTGTGAGGGAGCAAATGGCCCTCAAAACTTTCAATCCCAACGATAGCGAACTTCTCAAAAAGATGGTCGAATGTATGGGAGATTCGCGGGGAATGATGCGGCTAAATTTTGCCGAAACCCTCGGCTCAATCGGCAAACCTGCAACTCCTTTTTTGCTGGAAGCTCTAGCACATCACCCCAACCCTGTTGTGCGCAGGGCAAGTGCTAAAACGCTGACTCTGATTTGCGATCCGATCGCCCTTCCCAACCTGCTAGAAGCTTTTTTGCACGATGAGGATACCGTTGTCAAAGGTTCTTCTGCTGCCGCTCTCGCCCAGTTGGGCGAACCGTCAGTACCGCATCTGCTGGAAGTTTTAGCCTCGCCCAAATATTCTGAAAATACCAAAGGACACGCGGCTTGGGCTTTGGCGTTTATTGGCTCGAAGGCGAAAGAGTCTTTGTATCGAGAAATCACCTCCGATTCGGTTGAGGTGCGGGCTGCTGTTGTGGGGGCGATCGCCAAAATCGCTCAAGAAGAACCCGAAGAAGCTGCCTTCAACTTGTTAGTTAATGCTCTCACAGATGCTGCTGAAACCGTGCGAATCGAAGCAGCATCGGCTTTAGCAAATACTGCTTACAAACCCGCCATTCCCAACCTCGTCGAGTTGCTGCACCATGCGAGTTGGGAAAGCCGAAAAGCGGCGGCTCTGGCATTGATGAAAATTGGCGTTAGCGAAAATCCGCCGGAGTTTTCTGTTGTTTTGGAACCGCTGGCATCTGCTTTGAATCAGGAGTCGGAAGCGCAAGTGCGGCAGGTGCTGCAACTGGCAATTTCGCAGATTGAGAAAAAGTCGGGGGAGGAAGAGTGGGATTAAAGACAAAGCCTGCGGTTTCTAACCGCGCCTGCACAAACAAAACCCACTCCAAGTGGGTTAAAAGAATCTTTACTCGATCGGCTCTTGACATTTCGGGAGCATCTCATATTTGTAAAAATACTTCTTTTGGCTCCTTCCTTCTTCCTCTTTCCTTCTGCCTCCTGCCTCAAAACTCCTGCCTCAAAACTCCAATTTATAGCTTGGCTGCTTTCATTGAGATGCTCCCGTGCTCGTATGCCTTCCACCTGGATTAACTTGGAGGCTCTCTAGAAGGCTGCCCGGGAACTACTCACTCGACTTGGCAACATCATGGCATTAAAAAAAGCAGTCTTTTTAGACAAAGACGGAACCTTAGTGGTCGATGTCCCCTGCAACGTTGACCCGAAGAAGATTTTCCCAGTCAGTAATGCAGTTGCGGCATTACGACTATTGTCGGAACTTGGCTACAAGTTGTTGGTTATCACCAATCAATCGAGTATAGCGCGGGGTTATTTCTCTGAACAAGAGCTAATTTTGTACCTACACGAACTTGATACCCTCTTTAGGGAGAGTAACATTATTTTAGATGGGTTTTACTACTGCCCTCATGATAAATCAGCAGATTGTGATTGCCGCAAGCCGAAGCCAGGAATGATTCAGAAAGCAGCTCACGAGCATGGTATTGATTTAGCCGCGTCTTGGTTCATTGGCAACACCCTGAACGATGTTGAAGCGGGTTATCGGGCAGGATGTCGAACAATTTTGATTGACGACGGCAATGAAACATTAGAGGAGTTTAATCGCGATAGCTCTTCGCTGCTGCAAAGCGCAGAGCGCATCCCTCACTACATTGTTCCCGACCTTTACAGCGCCTCACACATTATCAACAGTAAAAGTAATTCATTGTGACTCTGGGTACGAGTCGGTTCGAGCGGTGTCTGAGGTTCTGAATGGGAAGCGGGCGATTCGCAAGGCACAAGCTAAGGCTCTGGGTGATTATTTTAAAATCTCACCGAGCTTGTTCATTTAATTGAAATGTGTGCAGTGGACACCCTACTTTTGAATAGTAATATCGTTTCCGATAGCATCGGAATGATACCGAGGACACCGCGAGTGTCCGGTGTTCCTACGCGGATTAATTGTAGGCACACGGCATTGCACTCGCGGTGTCCTGACTGTGGGTAATATTAATTCTGATGCTACCGGAGTTGGTATAAGCGGCGCAATTCGCACCATCCATTTATATATTATACTGTTACCAATTACTAATTGTTGATTACAAAATGAACAGCGATCGCCTGAGTGAAATTGAAAATAACCTGCGCGCGCCAGCACTGAATGTGCGCAAAAACGCCTTAGACGAACTTGCAGAAATCCCCGCCGATATCGCTGTCCCTATTCTACAAAAACTAGCCAGGGAAGAAAATTTTGCCCTGCGCCGCCTTGCCGTCATGGGCTTGGGAAATCACCGCAGCGAAGCATCTTTTCAAGCTTTGCAACAGACGATCGCAGAAGAGGAAGATGGTAATGTAATCGCTGAGGCAGCTAATTCTATTTTTGACTTTGGCGAGCCAGCAATTCCTATACTTCAACAGCTATTCGAGATTTCCGATAACTGGTTGGTTCGTCAAACGGTAATCTCTTTGTTAGTGGAAACAGATCGCTTTGACGTATTGTTGGCCCTAGCAATAGCAGCCCTCAAAGATGAAACGCAAACCGTTAGAGAAGCTGGTATTCTTGCTCTCAAAAAAGTCTTAAGCTCGCCTTTGAAGGGTGAAGCTTTAAGTGTGTTAACAATTATGGCGCAAGATTCATATTGGCGGAACCGGTGGCGGGCGGCGATCGCTCTCCACGGTAGTCAAGACTCCCAAGCTAAGCAGTTGCTGTCCCAACTCCAGCGGGACGAGCATTGGAGGGTAGTCGCCGCAGCTTTAGAAGGCACATTGGCAGAAAAATGAGGAAAACCCAGCAGCCAGCACGATCGACCCCATCGGGTCAATCAACCATACATATGGTTTCGCAAATGCCGACGAACTAAGGAGGGGCTTCGTCGCAGCCCGAAATCCTCCCAATGCCGGATGCCGGATGCCCCATGCCCCAGGCAAGTAAATGTTACAGATTATTACTTTGTTTCTAATAAATGAGACTGGAAGGCCCGTTGTCTTTTATGTTCAAAGTCGACTTGTTAAATAACAAGATTTCTACCTTTTATTCACAAGGAGAGCTCAATGCTAGACGCATTTTCCAGAGCCGTAATCACGGCAGATGCCAAAACCGGTACAATTGGTGGCGCTGAACTCGCTGCACTGAAAAGTTTTATTGCTGAAGGCAACAAGCGCTTGGATGCAGTAAACGCGATCGCCAGCAACGCTAGCTGCATAGTTTCTGATGCCGTCGCCGGCATAGTCTGCGAAAACCAAGGCTTGATTCAAGCCGGTGGCAACTGCTACCCCAACCGCCGCATGGCTGCTTGCTTGCGCGACGGCGAAATCATCCTGCGCTACGTTAGCTACGCTCTGCTGGCTGGTGATGCTTCCGTTTTGGACGATCGTTGCTTGAACGGCTTGAAAGAAACCTACAGCGCTCTGGGCGTCCCTTCTGGCCCCTCAGCCCGTGCAGTTCAAATCATGAAAGCTAGCTCCGTTGCTCACATCAACAGCACCAATACAGAAGCTCAAGCTGGTAACCGCTTCCGCAAAATGGAAACAGCTCAAGGCGACTGCTCCTCTCTGGCTTCTGAAGCTGCTAGCTACTTTGATCGCGTTGCTTCTGCTCTGAGCTAGTTAAAGCAGGCCAATAGTTACTGGCTCCCTTGCCAGTTGAATTGAAACAAACTGTCAAAAATCTATTTCTGGAGATCTCAGAACATGAAATCAGTAATCACCACAGTAGTTTCGGCTGCTGATGCGGCGGGGCGTTTCCCCACCTCCTCTGACTTGGAGTCCGTTCAAGGAAGCATTCAACGCGCTGCTGCTCGTTTAGAAGCTGCTGAAAAGCTGGCTGCTGGAATCGATGCAGTTGCTAAAGAAGGCTACGATGCTTGCATCAAAAAATATCCTTACTTGAACAACGCTGGCGAAGCCAACGAAACTCAAGTCAAGAAAGACAAGTGCCTGCGCGACATCAAGCACTACCTGCGCTTGATCAACTACTCCTTGGTAGTTGGCGGCACCGGCCCTCTCGATGAATGGGGTATTGCCGGTCAACGCGAAGTTTACCGCGCCTTGAACTTGCCTACAGCTCCTTACGTTGCTGCTTTGGCGTACACACGCGATCGCGCTTGCGCTCCTCGCGATATGTCTCCTCAAGCATTGGTTGAGTTCCGTGCTCTCCTTGACTACACGATTAACTCTCTTTCCTAGAAAGTTCGATCGCATAATTGACGGCTAGGTTGGACGCAAGTTCGATCGGTCGTAGGGGGACTCTTGGGACGCTGCGAAAGCCTAAATCGGGTTTAGTGTCGCGCTAAGAGTCCCTTAACTGTGGGAAGATTAAAATCGTAATAGCAGATGTTGAAGGAAGAAGGCTACAGCGGCTAAGCTGAGCGGGTAAAAAGAAGCAAGAAGGAAGAAGGAATCGACCGATGTTTCAGCAATTAATAACGTCTTAACCGTCTTAGCGGTTGCTATAATAGGTAATTGGTAATAGTTCAGAGGTCAGAGGTCAGAGGTCAGAGGTAATTGGTAATTGGTAACGGGGAATTGGTAACGGGGAATTGGTAATTGGTAATTGGTAAATGGATAAACGTTTTTTTAATTTATTTAATCTGACAGAAGAACAAGCGATCGCCATTTTGGAAACGCCGGCGGACAAACTCGACGACCCTTACGACCGCTACATTGCAGCCTCTCATTTAGTAAATTTTTCTACAGAACAGTCGATTGCAGCCCTGATTGGGGCCGTGGAAAATCCAGACCAAAACCTAGACAATCGCGCAGTTCGCCGCAAAGCATCAGAAACCTTGGGACGCTTGCAGGCAAAAGTTGCACTAACCTCCCTCCACTCTTGCTTGCACGACGATGACTGTTACGTGGTAGAAAATGCAGTCTGGGCGATCGGGGAAATCGGCACGCAAAATCCCGATATTTTAGAAGATATTGCTCAACTCCTAGACAAGCCCGGTCAAAGTTATCGAGTAATTATTCAGGCTTTGGCGAAGTTGAATTACACAGCAGCACTCGATCGAATTCGCAAGTTTGCAGACTCAGAAGACGAGATGATTCAAGGTGCGGCTATCACCACCACCTGCAACTTTTCAGGGGATTACTCGCAGATGTCGCGCGTGGTTGAAATGCTGCAAAGCATCAATGTTAACGCTCGCCGCAGCAGCATTCAAGACTTAATTGATGCCAAATATTACAAAGCAATTCCTGAGATTTCCCGCTGTCCGGTGTCTGTGGTTTTTCGCCTGCGGGCTGTGCGGATGCTGGCGAGTGTCGGCATACCGGCCGGAGAGATTACTTTTGCAGAAATTGAACCGATTCTCGATCGAATAATTTACGATCGGCCCGACGACCTCGATTTAGTGCACGAATACGACAAACTGCCAAGCCTCGAATTTGCAATTAAGGAACTCTACGAAACCGATTTTGGGCGCTGTTATCTGGCAACCAAAACCCTCCTAGAATCCTACAAAAATGAAGCAGCGGATGCCTTACTTGCAACTTATGCAGAATCAGCGTACAACGATTACGGCGCGCACTATCACGTCATGAAACTGCTCGGCTGGCTCAAATACGCCCCTGCTTTCAATTTACTAATAGAAGCGCTGCACAACCGAGAACCGCAGTTCCAAAAATCCCGCGCCGCCGCAGCCATCGCCCTCGGCGAAATAGGCGACCAGCGCGCTATTGCGGAACTAAAAATTGGCCTGGAAACTCCGATTTGGGATTTGAAATATGCTAGTTTGATGGCATTGGAAAAATTAGGAGACAACAGCGGTTGCGAGATTTTGGCGACCGATGAGGATTTGCTGATTCGGGCAAAAGCAGCGAGTTTAAGCGCAGCAATATTGTAATTAACGAGATTTGTTAGTTACCAATTAGCAATTACCAATTATCGAGATTTAACAATGCCTAAAGAAGAATTGTTCCAACAGCTAAAACATCCAAATCCGCACCTGCGGAAGCGGGCAATGAGCGAATTAGCAGAAACCCGCGACGAAACCACTATTCCCCGATTGATGGGAATTTTGGATGAGGAAGATGTCGTTTATCGCCGATCGGCAGTACAAGTTTTGGGGATAATCGGTGCTGAGGCTGTACCGCCGCTGGTAGATTCTCTACTCAATAGCAAAAATGTCACGATTCAGGCGAGTTGTGCCAAGGCATTAACGGCGATCGCTGTCAACTATCCAGATCTAACTTTTCCCGAACTCGGAATGCAAGGGCTGCAAAAAGCACTCAGCGATCCGAATCCGGTCGTTTACATTTCCTCTGTGATGGCACTGGGACAAATTGGCTTGCCGGCGTTGGAAATCTTGACGGAGGCGATCGAAAATACTGACAATATTGCCTTAGCTGTGGCGATAACAGGTGCGTTGGCTACGATTGGAGGTACAAAAGCGAAGCAGGTTTTGGAGGAGATGGCGGCTAATCCCGATGCCGATCCTTACATTCGCGAGTCTGCCGAAAGTGCTTTGTCTCGGTTGCAGCAGGTGAGTCAGTGGAATTCCGGCGGTTAGTTGGAGTGAGTGCGATCGCTCATTCATTTAATATAAGTAACCGGATAATCAGGATTGGCTGGATTCGGAATTAATTGCTGATTTTTAGAGTAAACCAAAAAATTTAACTTCTCTAAAACAACCTCACCACTCCGCTTCAGGGGGCGACAAGCGCCCCCAAACCATTACAGGTTAGCGTTTTTGTTTGCTCGACCCCTCATAAAAATTTGAGCTTATTGATAAAAATAGATCAAAATATAAAAAGTCCACAGTTGTGATAAAAAACGCGATAAAAAACAAGGGTATCGCTAATACCCCAAGACCCAAATCAATAATATGTTACCGTCATTCTATCACGATATCCTCGAAAATAATCTTACTCCAGCACAGTTACTTACCCTGAAGATGTGCGCGCGTGTTGTTACAATCTCAGAAACAAGTGAGGATAGAACGATTAGCCGCAATTTTGGCATTACCCATATTACAAAATAGTCGCCGCCGTCACATACAAGGATTTTTGGCGTTGCTGAATCAAGGTATGAATGTCCCAGGAATGGGAATATCGTCAAACTTCAAGTAATGTATTAATAACTTA
>NZ_JAUBTQ010000101.1:0-10999 GCF_036702515.1 Microcoleus sp. BROC3 | reverse complement strand
TCTCGCTGCTTGTTTATTTCCCCATGATGATGCCTCTCAACCCGCTTGTCAATAGCCTTTGAGATGCGCTTACCCTGAATGCCCAACCGAGCAATTAGGGTTGAAAACACAATTGGATAAATTTTGAAAATTAGAAAAATTGAGAACCATAAAATAGCCACAAATAGCAGCTAAACAAGCAAGCATCCCAGGTTAGATTTGGCTTTAATAATCCAGCTAGATACCCCTTCTCTATTGATGGCAAAATTATTGTATAACCAGCGTGTCAATCGTTGTTTTAGGAAATACATCGCGCTACTTTAGTAGAAGGAATATTTACGTTTTTTATTTCCTATCAGGCTAACTTTACGCATTTAGATAATCACTCCACACCAACATTTTTTTATCTATCTTTTAGAGAGACAATGCTTGATATGAAATTAATTAACATCATTCCACAGGCGAGATGATAAGTCAATTCATAAATTCATTGTTTGAATTCATAAAAGTCATAACCTTAATTTCATAAAAGTCATAACCTTAATTTCATAAAAGTCATAAATCTTACTAATTCCTAAGATCGCCTCCAACTGAATTCGGTATTATTATTCACGCTCGCCCAATGTTCCAAAGCCTCTGTGAGGCCCACCGCCGCACAGAATGTTATAGTTTTAGCGATCGCATTAAATAAAGTTCCCCCAGCTTGATAACTGATGCCAGCGGAACAAAACTCTATGGCTCCGTACTGCTGGCATTAAAACGAATTTAATACGGATTTAACACGGATTAATACCACCATGTCTAATTTAGTTAAGGTTAACTTGCTAGCTTCCTCCGAAGCGGGAAATCTAAAAGCATTAGCACTGTCTAATACACAAATTGACGAAAAGCTGCGCCCGGTGCCCGTGTTTACGATTACAGACGCGACTGGTGCGCCCCTGATCGCTTCTGTTCCCAAAAAAGGTGAGGGTCAAAGCGGCAATGATTCAGTGGCAGGAATTTTTATCAGCCAGCAGGATGCTCAAGCTTTTGTCGATCGACTGAAAACTACAAACCCTCAGTTGGCGGCTTCGGTGCGGGTGATGCCGGTGTCGCTGGGGGAAATTTACCAGATTTCTCAAGCAAATAAAGGCAAGCCGGAGGAGGTGCAATTTTCTTACGTTCCGGCGCAGCAGCAGGTGCAGTCGGCTAAAACTGTACTTCAGCAGACTGGTCAACAGGTTAACGAGTTCAACGGTGTACCTCTGTTTTTGGCCAGAGGCGGCCCGGAAAATGGTTATTTGACGATTCAGCGGGGTCAGCAAGAGGTGATTCCCCTGTTTTTTAACAAGGAAGAACTGCAGGAACTGGTGGAGCGCTTCAAGCAGCAGCAGCCCAACCTGAGTGCCACATTTAAGATTGAGGTGGTGACTTTGGAGAGCGTTTTGAAAGCTTTGCGTACTGAGGACGGCCCGTTCTTGAACCAATTGATTTTGGTACCGCCACGGGAGTCGCTGGATTTTGTGCGCGAGGGTTCTGGAATTATCACAGACTTTGAGCAGTTGAGCGTTTTTAATAACTTATTGACTGCATCCGCTAGCGGGCGTTTTCTTGACTTAACTCTTGGCAATGATTTATTTCAAATACCTCCAAACAGTGGGACTCAATTTCCTGGCGGCGTGCGAGCCTTAGACGGTAACGATACCGTGAGTGGTTCATCAGATGATGATGTAATTAATGGAAATGGTGGTAGCGACTTGCTGCGCGGCGGCGCTGGTAGCGACTTGCTGCGGGGTGGCAAAGGCAGCGATTTAATTTTCGGAGATGATGGCAGCGATCTTCTCAGCGGCGGTCAAGATAATGATAGTCTTTCCGGCGGAAGTGGCAGTGATTTTTTGCGGGGAGGTAGAGAAAATGATACTCTCAACGGCGGCGAAGGCAATGATTTTTTATTAGCCGATGCAGGTTTTGACATTCTTACTGGCGGCGGCGAAATAGATACTTTTATTATCAAAACGGATGTTGATGCAGGCGTGCGGGATGCAAAGAAGGCCGATCGAATTACCGATTTAAATCAAGGGGATAGAATAGCGCTCGCAGGCAGTATCATTCTTAATGACCTCAATTTCAATGCGGAGGGTGCAAACACGTTAATCTTGTTAGCTAATGGCGACATTTTAGCCAATGTTTTAAATGCAGCACCCGCAACTGTTCGCAGTGCCACATTCATCGCATCCACTACAGATTCGATTCTGAACTTGGGGTAATAGCGATCGACCTTCGCAATGTGTAGCCCAGATAAGTATTGCACAAGTCGATCACCTCCAACTCAACATCGCTGGGGTCTTTGGGTTCCATATCGTACAAATCGCATAGCACAACCTTGACGTTGGGAAACACAAAATACTCCGTCAGTTTACCAATGCGATAATTAAACGCTTTGTAGCGGTGTTTGAAGTACAGTTCCACATTCCCCCGGTGTTCCCACAACCCTAGCAAATTGACAACCACATCCGAGTAATGCGCTCTCACATCCCTCTGCACTTCGGCGATGCGTTCCTCGATCGGTCGAGCGGTAATTCCAATTTTATAGAACGTGTTCCCGTCAGCTTTCACCTCAAGGAAATAGAGCGAGTTCACCAGAATCCGACGAAGCTGCGCTCGATAAATCAGCAAATCAGCCCGTCGCTCTTCCAAACAGAATAACCCCGCAGATAAAGCAATCTCTACAGAGCCTTCTAACTTCATTAACTCTGACAACAGCAGGGGTTCTTGAACTGAGTTGAACAGCGCCAGGGGAAGAGCGCCGACGGGGATTTTACCCAAGTCGGTAAACTCATAAGAGCGATCGCCCGACGACTCCAGCAATCCTTTGAGTTCCCACCGCTCGTTTACCAAGTCTTTGGGAATCGATCGCTTTTGAGCCCCGTACTCTTTCCACAGCACCTTCAATTGCTCTAATTCCCCGCCTTTAGTTGGATGTTGTTACTTATTGCTAGATGAGCGTTCGGCAGAGCGTTCTGAGAGGACGGGACAATTTATTGTAGAGCCTCCGTTTGAGATTGCCAGGAGTTTCAGTGAAGCTAGCAGCAGTCGATAAAAATTCAAAATTCGGCTATTTGAACACAGCGAGTCAGCAAGTAATTCCTCACCAATTTCCCTTCTGAACGGCAGTTTTTTTGAAAGGTTCATCTCCCTCACCAGTCAATTTCCTAAATTTTTTCATGTTGTACAGCTCACTCAATAATATGACTTCAATATCAAAGGTAATTATCATCGGCGGTGGAATTGGCGGTCTGACCCTAGCCCGTGCCTGTCTTGATGTCGGCATTGCAGTTGAACTATACGAGAAGCGCGGTTTGGATGCTATGCTCTCAGGGCCCGGAGGCATATTCATCCAACGCAATGCTTTGCGCGTCTACAAGCTCTTGCAATCAGGGCAGATTTACCAGCGCTTTTACCGTTCGGGAGGCCCGATCCTTAAAGGTGGGTTTTTTGACCAAAAAGGGAAACCCCTCTACATTAACGCTCCTCAATTCATAGGCGAAGATGACTTGGGTGTGTGCCTCTTGCGACCTGAACTTCAGCAGATTTTATTGGAAGCCTTGCCAGAGGGAACGGTGCGAACTGGCGCTGCCTTTGAGGAATTTGAGGACGCGGGCAACGGCATTCGGGTATTGTTCTCTGACGGTCGCACTGCCGAGGGTGACATCTTAGTAGGTGCTGATGGTCTTTACTCCTAGGTACGGGCTAGTCTCAACGGTAGGGAGCGGTTAGAGGAGCCGGAGTACAGCGGGACTTGCTGCTGGAGAGGCTACTTCGATCGCTCTGGCTTACCGCTCGATTCACAATACAGTTGGGCCGAATTCTGGGGTCAGGGCACTCGCTTTGGCTACTTCGATGTCGGTGGCGGTCGGTTTGCTTTCTATGCTTTCAACAACACCCCAGCGGGCGGTAATGACGATGCGCTGGGCGGTTCCTTGAATGCCTTGCGCTCCCTGTTTAAAGGCTATGCTGACCCAGTACCAGCTATCATCGAAACTCTCGACGGGGAGAAGATTTACCGAGATGATATTGTAGATCGGCCACCGCTGGGAACCCAATGGGGGCAAGGGCGAGTTACCTTAATCGGGGATGCCGCGCACCCAGTTCAACCGAATCTCGGTCAAGGGGGCTGTATGGCGGTGGAAGACTCCTTTGAACTAGCTTCACTGCTATTTACTAGCAAAGCTGGTGGCGATACTGTTCCTTCCCTATTGCGGCAGTTTGAAGCCAGCCGCGCTCAGCGAGTTACTCGCGTATTCAATAGTTCCAGACAAATAGGCAAATTGGGGCAGGCGGATACGGCTATCGGATGTTTGTTGCGGAACGGCATTTACAAGCTTACTCCGGCAAGGTTGGCCGACTTGCAGTTCAAATGGTTGTTTGATTACCAACCTCAATGGAATCAGACCCGTACAAAGCATTCAGAATAAGCAAGGCAGCGAGGAAACGTGAAATATCTGTCAGTTTCCCAATGCGGTAATTAAGTTCTTTGTAGCGGTGTTTTTAGTTTTTCTCCCCGCCACTCCATCAATGCCCGTCAGTTCACCACCAAGAGAGCAACACCAAATTTTAGCCACATCGCCTGTCAATTCTCCTTTGAGGTTAGAGTCGATAGGAGCGTTACCACTCCTACCTCTCCTTCAGAACGGAACGTGATACTTTCGCATCATTCCGCTCCTTGATAATTCCATCCTTGTTATGGATACGATTCAAGACACGCTATCGGGTTTTGACACTTTGTTTAGAGTGTATTGACCCATCTGTTGCAGTCTTTGTGTCGTGGCAGTGTTTATGCAGAAGTTGTAGGTTGTCGTAGGTATCCTTTCCACCTAACGAGATTGGTTTAATATGGTCAACTTCTACAATGTCTGTACTGGTAAAGTACAAACCACAGTGAGGACAAATACCCTTTTGACGCTTGATTAATGATGCAACCCTGTTAGGAGTTTCTGGGTATTCACCTCTTCGCTTGCTCCAATAAGTCCAGTTTCCATCAAATGGACTGGCAACAGCCTTTATTTGGATATGCCTTACGATTAGCGTATCTGAATGTTGTTTTAATTCCAATCCATTCTCGGTGCTGAAACACCAATTACGGTCGCCTACTGTTCTCCAGTATTTGTCCTTATTGATGGTCCCGTTTCCCCTTCTTCTTGCCCAAGCTCTTAATTTATCGTATGTTAGTTTATCAACATTGTTAAATGTTTTCTTGCTAACAACTGTTGAGTAATAGTTTGATCATCCCCTAATTATTGGATTTAGCCTACTAATTAAAGTAGCTTGGGGGGCAGTCTTATGGGTGTCTATTACTTCAGCAATTTTTGATAAATGACTTTTGACTTTGGCTTTTGAGGGTGTAATTAGTGTAGTAAAACCTAGTGGGGTTCCGTGTGGATTAACGGCACATCTGTAGTTTCCTGTTTTGTGCTGTTGTATGTGGAACCCTAAGAACTCAAACCCAACATTTCCATCTATTTCGTTAAGGGTGTGGGTTAATCTTGTTTTACTTGGTTTCAATTCCAATCCCATATCACTTAACCAATCAGCAATTATCTCTTTACACTTTAAGACTACGTTCAAATCCTCATGGATTATCACAAAATCATCTGCATACCGGATTAGACTAAGAGCAACGCGGTTATCCCGTTTTTTCCCTTTTAGTGTTTCCGCGTATTGCTTAACTCTTGCTTCCATACCATGTAGGGCAATATTCGCAAGTAATGGAGAAATTACCCCACCTTGTGGTGTACCTTCATTAGTAGGAAAGAGATTTCTTTGGTCACAGTATCCTGCCTTGAGCCAAGTTCTTACTTGCTGTCTCATAGCAGGAAATGTGGCTATTTTTGTGAGTAATGCTTTATGGTCTATACGGTCGAAGCATTTAGCAATATCAGCATCAAGCACATATTTGGCTTTTTGTTTAATGCTGTTAAATATTGCTCCAATCGCATCGTGACAGGAACGTCCTGGTCTAAAACCATAAGAGTTAGGTTCAAACTTTGCCTCCCACTCTGGTTCTAGCGCCATCTTACATAGCGCTTGCAATGCACGATCGTTGATTGTGGGTATTCCTAATGGTCTAGTTTCGGTTGTTCCGGGTTTGGGAATATTAACCCTACGAGTGGGTTTTGCCTTGCCTTCCAACTTTAACTTACCAACCAGGTTAGTACGTTGCTTTGGGGTCAGCGATTTCACGCCATCCACACCAGCCGTATTTTTACCTTTGTTATCTTGTGTCACCCTACGCACAGCAATACATTTTGCAGACCAAGACCTAATCAGGGTCTTCTGAAGTTTGCGAACTGCTTTAACATCACCACGTTCACTCGCTTGGAATATTCGCTTTTGCAACTTAAAAGTCACCCGTTCTAGCTTTCGCCAGTTGATGTCTTTCCACTCCACCGTCTGATTGTTCAGCGTTTTAGATATATGCTTTGCTACTTGTTCTATTCCTTTGGAAATACCCTGTATCTGTCAGCATATCCACACCATTACAGTGAGGCATTCGCTTTTGATACAATCCCTCTCCCTTAAACCATTCGTTAGCTACTTACTGAACATCGACCTCTTCAGAGATTTAAGAGAGTTACTTCGTTCCGATTACATATTGATTGAGTCTTTAGCTGTGATGCTCTCCACCGGGATTACGGGCGGTGCCTATAAGTTAGATCCGGATCCACTTATGCCCTATCCTTGCCTTTTGGCTTGGTGTTGGTCAGGGATTCTTACCGTATTTTTTCGACGGGTTCACCATTGACGCGAGCCGTTACACCATTCATACATTACGATGGTTCAGACACATCTTTGCTTTCGCTACGCTTGGACTCTCGCTCAACAGTTACCAGTTTTGGCTACCAGTAGTTCTGCCTTTTAACCCCGCTTTAGTCTATTGGTTGCTACCCAACAAACTAGGGGGTATGCTTTCACCTCTGCACTTGAGGGATGGGACTTACCGCACAGCGGTTCACCCATAAATGTAATCAGTTATCACCAGTTTTTATCAACTGGGCTAACCGTCCCATAACCTTTCCAGCTTATTTTAGGTTAAACGAATCGCACCCGGTTTTGGAGATGCACCCGCTCCACATGACCGACGATTTTAACAAATCCAGGGGTTAGGGCTTCTGCCTTGGGAAAGAAAGCGATCGGCACTCGATGCTCTTGATGCGCGAGTGTCAATCCAAAATCTAAAATCTAAAATCTAAAATCTAAAATTGCCCGTCACCAGTCGGGAATTTCTTGGGCCGCGTCGTCGGATGGGGGTTGTGACAGTTGCTCTCTCGCTAACGGCACGGCCGACAATTCATCCTCTACAGGGGGAAATGTAGCTTTCCCCCTGTAGGACAGCATGGAAAGACTTGCGATCGCTCCTTTGACTTGATCTGGCTTCACCTCTAAGTAATGCTGCAACTGTTCGAGGTTACTGTGACCGCTGATTTCTTGAATAATCCGCAGCCCAATTCCGGCGTTGCTCATCTGGGTGAGAGCCGTCCTCCTAAAACTGTGGGTGGAGGCTCCCTCGATGCCAACCCGCTCGAACGCTTCTCTCAAAATCTGATCCGCTGAGTTGGTGTGCAGATGCTTCCAGTGGTGGTTCGGGTGGCGGCCTGGGAATAAATAAGTCTGACCCGCGTGGGGTTTCCAAGATGTCAGGAGACTCCGCAAATCTTCAATGACCGGAATCGTTCGGGTTTGGAGTTGGCCTTTGGTGTTGACGAAAGCGGAAGTTGATTGTAGGTCGGACTGTACAAGAGGCAGTGTAAATATCGATCACTTCCAGGGAACAAGCTTCGGCAATGCGGCAGGCGGTGTAGAGGCAAACGCCGAACAAGGTGCGATCGCGTGAGGTCTGCAAACCTTTGTAAAACAGCAGTTCGATTTCCTGTTGGTTAGAGTCGATTAGGGAGTTACCCCCCTAACCTCTCCTTCAATTAGAGTCGATGCCTGTGTTACCACGGGACACCTCTCCTTCAGAACGCGGACGTGCAGCTTTCACTGCATCCGGCTCCTAGTCTGACACCTAATAAGTCGGGTTTAACCCGCTGTTCGGACTCTCACCTGACCATGAACGGTCTGATGCTGGTGACATTCACGATGTAGAACTTCCAAATTTATAGGTTTCCAATTGTCATGGTTGCCGTCGATATGGTGTAATTCTGCAATATCACCTGAAATGAACGATAGATTACATTCTGTACATTTGTGATTCTGTTTCTTGAGAAGTCGTGCCGTTATCCCATCGTAGTGAGCATTCTCTCGTTTTGACCAGTAAACAAAATCGCCATCATAGGGTGATTTATCTCCCTTGACAATGACAAACTTGCAGGCTGACCAACTAACTGCAGGAATTGCTCTTTTTATAACCTTATTGGTTTGATAACGATTGTATCTTCCTTGTTTCCGAATGAATTTCCATAACCAATAGCGCAGTGACCACAGGTTGTGTTGACTCATATCGCAGAATCTATGGTAATTTCTCCACCCTCTTACTACCGAACCACACTTGTTGATGCGATGTTCGAGAGTGAAACGACTATCTTTTATCACTTCTTTAACTTTTGCCTTAATGCTAATTGTAGCTTTTTGACTTGGTGTTGAAATGAATTTACCATTGGGTTTAACTGAGAAGTTCCACCCAAGGAAGTCGAAACCATCTGTACTATGTACGACTTTGGTTTTGGCTTCTTTAACTTTTAATCCTCTTGTTTCCAAGAATTTATCAATGTGTCCTCGGAGGGGTTCAGGGTCGTCTTCTGGTTTCAGAATAAACACCACGTCATCCGCATAACGAAATCCAGTAATAGTGTCTATATATCTGCCACCATTTCTGATTTTTAATCTGACCTCATGACCAACGTTCTCTAATCCGTGAAGGACTATATTTGCTAGTAATGGGCTGAAAACTCCACCTTGGGGCGTACCGGATTCTGATGAAGGAAATTCTCCTCTGACTCCAGCTTTTATTGCCCGAAATACCCCTTGCTTTGCTGCCTTTGGTAGTTGGACTGATTGCATTAAGAATTTGTGGTCAATCTTGTCGAAACATTTTTCAATATCCAATTCCAAAATTCTTTTTTCTAACCCATTACTGCTAGAGTTTAGATTATTGAATAATTGTCTCTGAATATCATGGCAGCTTCTGCTAGGTCTAAACCCATAAGAATGAGCGTTGAACGTAGCTTCTGCTACTGGTTCCAAGGCATATTTGATGAGACATTGATATGCTCTGTCGCTAATGGTCGGGATTCCTAGTCCTCTTTTAGTTCCGTCTACTTTGGGGATGTACACTCGCTTTAGGGGGTGATGTTTCCATTGCTTCCAGTTCTTAACTAACACTTCAAATAGTGCCAGTCTTGGTGAGGGTTCGAGGGCTTTCTTTCCGTCCACCCCTGCGGTTTTCCGTCCAGTATTTAACTGGGTCACTTGCCGAACAGCAAGCAATTTCGCTGCTCTGGAGCTTAATAAAAGTTTCTGAAGCTTACGCACTAGGAACACGTTACCGTTCTTCTGAGCCTTGAATATTCTCACTTGTAGGCGAAACACAATTTTCCGCAGCTTGCGCCAAGGAATTGATTTCCATTTATCAACTGGATTTAACTCCGTTGCCATAACATTCTCTACGCCTGAATGAACATTTTCTATGTAAACCGTACCCAGTTTTCCAAGAGTCCTTATTTCTTGAATTTTTGAGTACATCTTACCAACTCTACCCGCTAACCCTTATTTAAGGAGTCCACAATTTGAAAAGTTAATCTTCTAAAATTGAAGGTTGAAAGAGCAGTTTTATTCGTTCCTCTGTTGAGTTATTTTGTAGTTTTAGGTTCTCTCATTTCGCCCACGATTTCCCAGAATTGCATTTATCCAGTTCAAAATAATGCGGGTATTTTCACACTTGAAGTGTTATGTTGTGTCGTTGTTCGACCTTGATTTCGGTCGTTCACGCTCAGACGCTTTTTCCGAGAGTTCAACTAATGTTTAACCTTGACTACTTACCTATACGAGTTGCTCCCATCTCAGGTTTGTTATTCTCGTTCTGTCCCCAGCTTCATTTTTAGAGTTTGTTCTCTATCCATGTGGGCAGTTTTGGCATCACGCCATTCCTAGCGGGTAAGACTTGTCAAATTTGAGTTTGACGCACTCACACTCAACTGAAGTTACCTTTACTATCTTTTAGGGCTTGCACCCAAGGCGGCGTAAAGGCTCTAATCCCCTAACCCATACAGGCTAGTTTCCTAGAAACGAACCGCACGAACCGGACGTGAGACTTTCGCCTCATCCGGCTCCTTGATAATTCCATCCTTTTCATGGATACGATTCAAAACGGTTTATCGTCATGATTCTTATTTAGAGAACCATCTGATGCCGTCTTTGTGTTGTGGCAGTGTTTGTGTAAAAGTTGTAGGTTATCGTAGGTATCTTTACCACCTAACGATGTTGGTTTAATATGGTCAACTTCTACAATGTCTGTACTCGTAAAGTACAATCCACAGTGAGAACAAATACCCTTTTGTTTTTTGATTAATGTTGAAACTCGGTTAGGAGTTCCAGAGTATTCGCCTCTTCGCTTACCCCAATAAATCCAGTCTCCGTTATACGGACTAGCCCCGCCCTTGACTTTAATATGCCTTACAATTGGCGTATTTTGATGGGTGAGTAATTCTCTTCCTTCTTCGGTACTAAAACACCAATTTCGGTTGCCTACTCTTCTCCAGTATTTAGCCTTGTTGATGCCCCCTTTTCCCCTCGTTTTTGCCCAGGCTCTTAATTGATCGTAGGTTAAGTGGTCAACCTTTTGAAAGGTATCTTTACTAACGACTGTGGAGTAATAGTTTGACCATCCCCTAATAATTGGATTCAGCTTGCTAATTAAGGCAGCTTGTGGGGCGGTTTTATGGGCGTCTATTACATCAGCAATCTTGGCTAGAGCGTCGGTACAGTATTAGAAGTTGACAAAAAAAGAGATATATGAATTTACCCGGTCAAGGAATCCAACTCT
>NZ_JAUBTQ010000100.1:0-11794 GCF_036702515.1 Microcoleus sp. BROC3 | reverse complement strand
GCAGCGAGCGCCCGGAGGTCGTTCCGGCTGAAGCCGGAGCGCCTTTGTTAAGAAAGATGTGAGTAAGGCATAGCTTAATAAGGGGGACTTTGAATAGTCTTGTCCCCCCCTTGTTAAGAGGGACTTTGACTGCTCTTTCCCCCCCTCTTCTTAAGGGGAGTTAGGGTTGGAAAACACCCTAGAGCGATCGAGATAATACCCCATGCCCTATGCCCCATGCCCTATGCCCTATGCCCTATTTCTGATTCTTGATAATATCCTCCAGCTTTTTACCTTGAGGAAGTTCGGTAAAAACGCGATCGCCCGCTTTTGCACCCTCTAAAATCTGAATCTTGTTGCCAATAGTCGAGCCAACCGTAACAGCCTTAAACTTCGGCTGTTGTTTCTCATCAGGAACTAGCACACCCGTTTGACCTTTATTAGTCACAATTGCCACCGTCGGCACAACTAAAGCATTGCTCAGCTTTTGACCGACAAATCTCAAATCTACATTCATCCCCGATTGCAGCGAGTCTTTGCCCGTATCAATGGCAACTCGCACTTGAAATAGCGTCACATCCCGTTCCTTAACAGCTTCCGGCGCAATTAATTTAACGCGGCCTTTAAACACTTTATCTGGATAAGCATCAGCCACAATTTCAACTTCTTGGCCCGGTTTAATTTGACTGATATCAGCCTCCGGGACTTTCGCCAAAACTTCCACATCTCTTGCGAGAGCGACAATCGATGTCGAAGTTGCCGAAGTTGCTTCCGATGCCGAAGTTGCCGGAGTTACAAAAGCTCCTTGAATAGCGTATCTTTGGGTAATAATTCCAGCAAAAGGAGCGCGAACTTTCGTATCTTCTAACTGCACTTCTTGAAAGCGGACTTGAGCCTGAGCTTCGGCTAATTCAGCTTGAGCTTGAGCTATTTCTTCCGGGCGAGAACCGTTTTCTTGCGCGGCCAATTGGCTTTTTGCTTCAGCAACTGCTGCTTCGGCTTTGGCGATTTCTTCTGGACGGTTGCCGTTTTCTACTTGCGCTAGTTTGCTTTTAGCTTCGGCAACTTCTGCTTCGGCTTGGGCAATTTCTTCCGATCGCGTGCCGTTTTGTAACTGATTCAATGCTTGCTGCTCGACTTGGACAGCAGCTTGCAATTGCTGAATTTGCGACTCCCGACTTTCTTGCAGTTGTTGCAGGCGTCTTTGAGATTCTATTAATTTAGCTTGGGCTGTACGATTTTCTTTAATTAATTCATCCAGTTTATCTTTAGCCAGAGCACCTTCTTCCACTAACGGTCGATTGCGTTCCACCCGTTGAGCTGTTAGTTCGGCTTGGGCTTTACTCGATTCAATTTGCGTTTGTGCTTGGGCAATTTCTTGTTTGACACTGCCGGTTTGAGCATCTGCTAAACGAGCTTGAGCTTGGGCTAAACGAGCTCGCGCTTGGCTGACTTCTTCAACGCGGCTGCCGGCTCGCAGTCGCTGCAAGCCTGCTTGAGTTTGCTGCAAGCGGGCTCTGGCTCCTGCAACTTCTTCCACGCGGCTGCCGGCTTGGAGTTGCGCGAGACTAGCCTCAGCTTGCTCTAAGCGCGCTCGGGCGCTGGCGATGTCTTCCGATCTATTTCCTGCTTCGATTTTGGCCAGTTTAGCTCGCACGCTGGCTTCGCGGGCTTTAGCTTGAGCGAGTTGAGCTTCTACATCGCGGCTTTCCATGCGAGCAACGATTTGTCCTGCTTCCACTTTATCGCCCTGTTCGACAAATAATTCTGCGATCCGGCCGGAGCCTTTGGGGCTGAGATTCACGCGCTGTACTGGCTGCACCGTGCCGCTAGACGTAATCCGCACCGTGAGGTTTTGCGCTTCCACCGGCACTGTCATAGTGGCGATCGCATCTACTTTCGGCTGCGATCGACTTTTTGCTACATATATAGTGGTCGGTACAGCTAGCAACCCGGCTGCAACCAACCCAATCGCCCACCGCTGCGGTTTGCGCGCGGGTTTCTTCGGAGACTGCTTTTGGGCGGTTTTGTTATCTGCAATTTTAGTCTCTGCGGCCTTGGTGTCTACAGTCTGAGTATCTTCCACCTTGACCTGAGCAGTTTCCTTTTTAGGGCTAACGATCATACCGACTCACCTAATTTAATCTCAGGATTACCTTTAAAGGTAAAATTTTTGCTGATGCTTGGCATCGTCTTTCAGACTCATCCGATCGGGTGATTTTAAAAAAGTTCCCCAACCAGCACCTGTAAACAATTATAGCTAATCTTTGCAAGTTATTAAATAATGTTAAGTTTTTTCCGCGTAAAATGTGATCAATTATTCAGCAAGCCCTAGATATTGTACTTTATCATTGATGACAACAATTAAGAACAGTTGCTCTAAACATCAAACCAAAGAATTTCGTGGAAACTATCTCTTTCCCAAATTTAGACTGTCGTCCTACACCATTGCCCAACCCTGGCAATGTTACAGTAAAGGGAAAGTTTTTCTTTATTGGAGAAGAAAAATTTTTCCTCAAGGGAGTGACCTACGGTACTTTCTCGCTCGGTAGTCACGGTGCGCCTTTTCCAGAAAAACCTATGGTAGAGAAAGACTTTGCGCTGATGGCAGAGTTAGGGGCAAACTGTATACGCACCTATACCATTCCAACCGATTGGCTTTTGAATCTAGCGGCAACATACGGTCTCAGAATACTTATTGGTATACCTTGGGCTCAGCATATAGCCTTCCTTGACTCCTCTTCTACTAGAGCAGAGATTCGTCAGGCAATTGCCAATGGGGTGAAAGCCTGTCGAGAGTATCCGGGTGTCTTTGGCTATTTGATTGGTAACGAAATTCCTTCGGATATTGTGCGGTGGCACGGTCCCAAGCAAATCCGTACTTTTCTTAAGGAGTTAATGGGGGTGGTAAAAGACGCCGATCCAAAGGCGCTTGTGAGCTATGCCAATTATCCCTCTACTGAGTATCTCAATATTGACTTTACTGATTTCTTATCTTTTAACGTTTACTTACATAGAGAAAAGGATTTCCGCAGCTACGTCTCACGACTGCATAACCTGGCAGAAGATAAACCTTTGGTGTTAAGCGAGTTTGGTGTTGACTCAATCCGTGAGGGTACCCAATCCCAAGCCGAAATTCTCGCTCAAAAATTGTCAACCAGTTTGGATATGGGAGCAGCGGGGACGATCGTGTTTTCTTGGACTGACGAGTGGTTTACGGGGGGGTCTGCTATCGAGGACTGGGCTTTTGGTCTAGTGGATGCCCAACGGAGTAAGAAAACTGCGTTCCAGACAGTGCAACAGTATTACGCAGCACCTCTGCCACCAGCATTACCGGAGTATCCTCGCGTCTCGGTGGTGGTATGCGCGTACAATGCCGATCGCACTCTCGACAGTTGCCTAGCTTCTCTCAAAGAACTCAACTATCCGAACTACGAAGTTATAGTAATCAATGATGGATCGAATGATAACACTCTCAAAATCGCCAAATCTTATGACTATATCAAACTAATCAGCCAGGATAATAAAGGGCTAAGCGTGGCACGCAATGTGGGTCTAGCAGAGGCAACAGGTGAAATTATTGCCTATACCGACTCGGACTGCGTAGCTGATCCAGACTGGCTTACTTATATGGTTGCCAAGTTTCTGTCTTCAGGACTTTCGGCAGTGGGTGGACCCAACTTCCCTCCCCCAGAGAACTCTCTTGTCCCCTCCTGTGTTGCCGTGTCTCCAGGTGGGCCAACTCACGTCCTTTTGAGTGATGAAGTCGCTGAACACATCCCAGGTTGTAACATGGCTTTTCGCCGTGAGGTATTAGAGGAAATAGGAGGCTTTGACCCCATGTTTCATGCAGCGGGTGACGATGTTGATATCTGCTGGCGCTTGCAAGACAAGGGTTATACCATTGGCTTTAGCCCAGCAGCAGTAGTGTGGCACTTTCGGCGTAACACAGTTAAAGACTACCTTAAGCAGCAGCGCGGCTATGGTAAAGCAGAAGCTCTCGTATATTTCAAACATCCCTACCGCTTTAACCTGCTGGGACAATCCCAGTGGCTAGGCAGGATCTACGGCGACCTTTCCTCTAGTTTCCTCTCCGGTCAGCCTGTTATTTACTCTGGGGGTTTTGGTCGCGGGTTGTTTCAAACCCTGTATGAGCCTCCCGCCTCCTTCCTCTCTTATCTCCCTCTGACGCTGGAATGGAATGTCGGAGCTGCCTTGTTGTTTATTTATTTAGTCTTGTCGGGTGGCAACCCGTGGTTAGGTATAGCACCGCTCTTTTTATCATGGAGCTACTGTATATCCGGTTCGCTACGGGCCCCGATGGATAGTCGTTTTCAGGGACTGCAAGGTCGTTTGCTAGTGGCATTGCTGATTTACTTAGGTCCTCTTGTACGCAGTTGGGAGCGCTACTTTTGGCGGAGGAAGGGACTTACCCAGGTGGATCCGATCAAGTTTGACGAGCTAGTGCAAAAACCTGATATTTCTTGGCCAAAGCGATCGTTTTTCCTATCCTATTGGACCGAAATCGGGCTGGAAAAGGAGAGCCTGATTCAGGAAATCATGGACTTCCTCCTACCCCGCAAGTATTTTATTACCGTCGATCAAGGTTGGAGCAACTGGGATCTAAAGATTCATCAAGGATTTTTTCCCAGAGCGATGATTAAGGTTTGTAGCGAGAACCACGGGAGTAATAAGAGACTCCTGAGAGTGGAATCGGCACTGAAGCTGTCGCGAATGGGTACTACGATTCTGTGGGTTTGGTTTTTGGTGACCATCATCTCCCTGCTTCTAGGTCTAACAAAAGTAGCGCTCACTACGGGAGTAGGGGGTATAGTTAGCGGAACTCTCATGATGTATCAAAATTTCTGCTTAGGGCGCACTATGTACCACGTACTAGAGATTGTAGCTAAGAAATTACAGTTAGTGCCAGCGCCCTCTATGAATGATAGGGTTGCACCCTAAACGATTATGGTTGTAACTAGACGCAAGATTCTTTCCTACCTTTTGCCCTATCGCTGGCAATTTCTCTGGGCTTTGGCGCAGGTTTTTCTGATCAGTGGCTGTGAACTAATCAAACCCTGGCCGTTCAAAGTGATTATCGACAACGTTCTAAGTAAGAATCCGTTTCCGTGGAAAGTCTTAGCATCAATGTCACCCCAAACTCTTCTCCTGTGTGCCTGCGGGGGAATAGTGTTGACTTATCTGCTTTCAGCGTGCTGCACTCTCCTCAACAGTTACACCACCGTTAAGGTTGGTCAGAAGGTAGTTAACGATCTGCGAGGAGATCTTTATAGCCACCTACAGCGTCTCTCCCTTGCGTTTCATGGTCGCTGGCCAACGGGGGATCTCCTATACCGCATTACTGCCGACACCTATGCTATCCAAACACTCAGCACCAGCGGATTTCTGCCCATACTTTCAGCACTGCTACTGGGGGCTGGAATGTTCATTATCCTGCTACGGCTTGATGCAATGCTCACCCTGTTGGCTTTAAGTGTTTGTCCAGCTTTATTAATTTTGCTCTCGCCCCTCAATGTTCGGATTACCTCTGCTGCTACCCATGCGCGGCAACAGGAGAGTGCGGTCTACTCCCTTGTACAGAGAGCCATGTCTGCAATGCGTGTCATCCAGGCGTTTACTAAGGAGGAAGACGAGTATAGGCACTTTATGCAGGCTAGCCAGGGAAGCCTAGCTGCTAATTTACGGTTCTACGTCCTCCAGACCTTTTACGGTGGGGTAAGCAGTGTGGTGATTGGCTTGTGGGGAGCGCTAGTGATGTGGATAGGAGGTAGCCACGTTCTGGAAGGTACCCTTACAGTAGGTGAGTTAATTGTTTTTATCTCCTATCTGGCTTTTCTGTTTCTATCGCTCAATAAAATTAGCGAAACCTGGGGACTGCTTCAGGGGGCGAAAGTGGGGGTAGGTAGGGTATTTGAGCTCCTAGAGATGGAGAACGAGGTCAAGGAAGGACTAAGGGTTTTCCCCCCAGATGGAGCTAAGGGCGATATTAACTGGACAGGAGTTTCTTTTCAGTATCTCCCTAGCCAGCCAGTCTTAAAGCATATTAGCTTGAATATCCCCGCAGGGAAGAAAGTAGCAATAGTTGGCTCTACGGGAGCGGGTAAATCGACTTTTGTCAGCCTTTTACCCCGCTTTTATGACCCCCAATTTGGTCAGATAACTATTGATGGTGTTGATATTCGGGAGTTTCAACTTAAATCGTTGCGTAGCCAAATAGGGATGGTGCTTCAACCTGCTTTTGTCTTTCCTATAACGATGGGAGAGAACATCGCTTATGGTCGCCCTGAAGCCCCTCTGGAAGAGATTATCTCAGCGGCTAAATTGGCTTGCATCCATGATTTTATCGCGCTGCTTCCCCAGGGATACGACACTGTATTGGGGGAACAGGGAGCTACTCTCTCAGAAGGGCAGAAACAGCGCCTCACCATCGCCCGTGCGATTTTGCGAAATGCCCCCATTTTAATTTTAGATGAGCCTACTTCTTCAATGGACACCGAGACTGAAGCGCTCCTAATGGAAGGGTTAGAGAGACTGATGGCTCGAAAAACTACGTTGATCATTGCCCACCGTCTCTCCACCGTGCGCCAGGCCGATCTGATTGTAGTGCTGGGTGCTGGAGAAATCGTCGAGCAAGGCACATTTGCCGAGCTGATGCGCCAATCAGGGGCGTTTGCTTCCCTATACCGTGCCCAATTTAGGACACAGGTAGGAAAAACGACCCCATAAGTTGTTAGCACTGATTACTTATGCTTTCAATAAATGAGGTTGTAAGGATTAATCATTTGAGATTGATGGAGAGAGATGGAATGGTTGGACATCTGACTTATCGCCTTTATCAGGAGGAGGATTTGCTCACCCTGGTGCGGTTTTGGGAGCAAGAAACAAATTGGGGAAAGATCACTGTGGAAAAGTGGCGTCAGCAGTTCATAGACACTCCATACGGTGAAGCGTCTATTGCCCTTGCTACCAACGCCGATACCGGACAGATTCTCGGACAGTTTATTTTTATTCCTTGCCTAGTATGCGTAAACGGGCGGGATGTACTGGCTTTTCGACCCTTTGCCCCGATCATAACCAAGGCTGCACGTGGTTTTCTCAGCGGTGCTCACCCGATCATAGAGATGTACTGGCACGGAGTTAGGGGGCTGCAAGCACGCGGCGGCAGCTTGATCTATATGGTTCCCGATCCGCGTTGGCTGCGCTTCTTCCGTATGTTCCCTTTCCTGACAGGCGGCTCCTTCCCGCTGTGGAGCTTGCCGATGCCTCTGGCTGCGCCTTTGCCGCTGGATGATGGTTATACAATGAAGCCATTAGAAATGTGGGATCAACTGGTGGACAAGCTTTGGCACAAGGCATCGTGCTTGCATGGTTGCCAGGTTGTCCGCAACTCACAGACTTTGCGGTGGAAGATTGGCACAGGGGACTACACATTAACGGCTGTCGAGCGGGAAGGGGAGATGGTAGGCTTGGTTGCCTCCCAGCAGAGGGGCGATCGTCAATGGCTGATTTGCGATTTGCTAACCGCCGATGCTGAGGACTCGCTGCGCAATACACTGATTGCGGTTACAAATGTGGCTCACTGTGAGGCTGTTATCCCAGATCGGGAGAAGCCGATTATTAAGGTAGCCGTGTTGGCTACGCCAATCATGGAACCAGTGGTACGCCGTCTGGGTTTTGTTCGCGATGCTTACGACTTTCCCCTAATTGTCCACATCCTAGACCCAACCATTCCTAAGGAAGATGTTGCCCCCACACGGTGGTATATCAGTGCCAATGATTAGTTAACTTCTACATGAGGCTTCAGCAAAACCTAATGATGTCACAATCTCCTGTAATGAACTACACATCATGTCCAAGGCTGGTTAGACCCATCACATATTGCAGCTAAACTAAACAGCCTAACATCCACGCAGGATCTAACAGACAACGATGAGTCGCGCACAACTGTCAATCACGACCATACTCCCGCAGTGCGCGATCGCGGACAGCATCGGTATCATCCGGTTCTAGGAAGCGGATGATCCGGGCTGGATTCCCAACCACTACAGCGTAGGGGGGGACATCCTCAGCAACGACAGTTTTGCAACCGACGACGCAACCACGACCCAAAGTGACTCCCGGCAAGATGACAGCCTCAAAACCGACCCAGACATTATCCTCTAGGGTGATGGGTCGAGGTGTACTGATAGGAGGCAGACGACGGTAGGGATCGCTAGCAGCAGCCTGAAGAACCGCACGGCGAACAGTAATAGGCAGATCCGATTCCATCCAAGTATCGGTCAGGACAACACCCCAAGCGAGAAGGCAGTGCGCCCCAATGGTAATGCTGTCGTTACAAAACAGATTAGTGTCATTGAGACAGGTATAGGCTCCGACGACAATCCGACCTTTTGGACCCAGGGCAAAGACTGTGCGGTGGTATGCACCACTCGCATTGCCCAGGATTAACCCTGGTTGGCGCTCAGAGAAGAGGCGATCAAATCCGTAAGAAGTCTCAATGTAGGCATCCTTCTCGACCACCACATTGGCAGGGATGCCGCCTGCGTACCAGTCATGTTCTAGATAAGTCCGTGCGTCATTCATGTTGCTTCTGGCTCTACTGGGCGGGCAGGATTGCCTGCAACGTAGGTGCCGGGAGCTACATCGCGGTTAACCAGAGCACCAGGCGCGATCGCGGCACCAGCTCCCACCCATACCCCTTTGAGGATGGTTGCATTGTAGCCGATCCACACATCGTCCTCGATAACTACGGGAAGAACTTCAATAGGAGGGCGGCGTTGGCGATTGCCAATTGGAGAAAGAGCGATCGTATCGACCAGCCGAGCAGCGGGGGTAATAGGGTGAAAATCGGAATCCACAATAGTAACGCCACCCGCGACCCAGACATGGGCACCCAGAGTGATGCGGGCGGAGCAAACTAGAGAGGCGTCGGCAATGTAGCAATAATCACCAATCTCGATGACAGCCTCGGCGTCAACAGCCAAGGAAGCACGCCAAATCGTGACATTGCTCCCAACACGCAGACCAACAGAGCCAGCAGCGTAGTAGTGCTTGAAGCAGAAGGAAGAATCTATCACTGAGTTCTCTCCCACTTCAATGTTGGTGGGAATGCTGCCGTGATACCAGTCGCCGGGAAGCGATGCGCCAGGGACAAGTGGGTGGAATAACGGTGTCGGCATTATGTTGTTAGACTTCCAACTGCGTCAACATCTTAATTGAAGACGCGATCGCTGAGGCGATTATCCCAGATCATGAGAAGCCGATCATTAAGGTAGCGGTGCTGGCTACACTAATCATGGAACCCGTGGTACGCAGTCTGGGTTTTGTTCGCGATGCTTACGACTTCCCATTTGTTGTCTTTCTCAAGACTCCTGAACGAGTGGCTTTGTGGTCAATGTTAATGGGTTTGTGTTTGCTGGTTTATAGTTTGGGTCAACGGTCACTTCGTCATGCTCTCGAGCGTGCTAAACAGACGATTGACAATCAAGTCGGTAAGCCTACGGCCAAACCCACTTGCTCGGTGGGTGTTTAAATGTTTCATGTCGATTCATTTGTTGACGGTTGATGGTGTTAAGCAGATTACCAATTTGACATCTGAGCGATTGTGGATTGTCCAGTTCTTGGGTGCTGCTTGCCGGAAATATTACCTTCTCTCTTGAGCTACTATGCACTTTTAGTTGAACAATTCCTCGCGGAATATCGCGAGCTGCGCAATGTGGGTTAAAATATGTTTCAAATTCGTTAAAAATGGAAAATCAAAACAATGAATCGTCCTCAAAGCGTTACAATTTTGGCAATATTGCAGCTAATTAGCGGCATTTTCAGTCTGCTTGACGGCTTGTTTATCTTACTTTTCGCAGGCATTTTTGGCGGTCTCGGTGCGGCTTTTGGCGGGGCAAAAGTTGGCGCTGTAATCGGCGGCGTTATTGGAATTTTTGCTGCGATTAGTTTCATCTTAGGCCTCCTCTCCTTACTCTTAACTTGGGGCTTGTTTCAACTCAAAAATTGGGCTTGGACGGGAACGTTAATTGTCCATATCATCGCCACTCTCGCGCAAATTGCCAAAATGTTGGGCAGCGGCGGTACAGCAGTCAATTTTTTAACTCTGGGTTTTGCAGTGGCTAGCATTTACTACCTGCTGCGGCCGGATGTTAAACAAGTATTTCGTGTCTGATTTCCTTTTCATTAACGGTACTGAATTCTCGGATCGAAAAAAGCATAGGAAATATCAACCGCCAGATTAATCAGTACAAAAGTTACAGCCACAAAAATTACTCCTCCTTGGACAATTGGGTAATCCCGCGTCAGAATACCCGTATAAATCCAAGAACCAATTCCCGGCCACGAGAAAATCGTTTCAGTCAGAATAGCGCCGCTTAAAAGAGTGCCGAACTGCAAACCGATAGTTGTGACGATCGGCAAAAACGCATTTTTCAAAGCGTGTTTCAAAATCACCCAATATTCCGGCAATCCCTTAGCCCTCGCAGTGCGGATGTAATCTTGAGAAAGCACTTCCAGCATCGCAGAACGAGTGATGCGGGCTATAATAGCCAGAGGAATAGTTCCTAAAGTCAAAGCTGGCAGGATTATATGGGCGATCGCATCCCGCAAAGCCGCTAAATTCCACCTCAGCAAAGAATCCAAAATATAAACACCCGTAATCGACTTAAAACCAAACCCCAAATCTACACTCATCCGCCCGCTAGGAGGCAGCCATTTCAGATAAACAGCAAACAAATAAATCAATATCAATCCCAACCAATACACTGGCAAAGAT
The DNA here is from genome assembly GCF_036702515.1 of Microcoleus sp. BROC3. Lineage (NCBI taxonomy): Bacteria > Bacillati > Cyanobacteriota > Cyanophyceae > Oscillatoriales > Microcoleaceae > Microcoleus > Microcoleus sp. BROC3. The sequence goes on along the minus strand of NZ_JAUBTQ010000100.1, from coordinate 1,017 downwards.
ACGCCAATTAACGAACCACTCATCGCGAGATTGTCCAGCCAGCTATTTTTCCGAACAGCAGCCAAAATCCCCGCCGGAATTCCGATAACAAGTGCCACCAACATCGCCACCACAGACAGTTCAAAAGTAGCAGGCCAGCGAATTCTAATTTCATCAATTATCGGAATACCGCTAATAATGCTATTTCCCAAATCAAAGCGGATCAAACTCCATAAAAAAGCAAAATATTGCAAAGGCAAAGGCTGATTCAGACCCAACCTTGCTCTCAAAATTTCCACCTGTTCGGGAGTTCCCCGTTCTCCCAAAAGCACTGTAGCTGGGTCTCCCGGTATCAAATGCAAAAATATAAATACTAGCAGAGTGATTCCGAAAAGGACTGGCAATAGTCCCAGCAAACGTTTAACAATATATTGAAACATCAGTTGATCTCATTCACCTTGCAAATTTGCCAAAATCCGATCGACCGTTTCTTCTACCGTTAGATTGGTTGAATCCAGCCAGTAGCCAAGGCGAGGAGTTTCGGTACGGAGAATGCGATCGAAGGCATAAACCATTGTTTCGTTGGCATATCCGGTCTTCGATCTTGCTGCATCCCGTGCAGCTACAACTTCTGCCTTCGGACACAGAACGATCGCGGACAACGGCACATCGTGGAAAGTGGCCAGTACCTCAGCCAGTGCTGAACCAATGATGATGTCTTGATAAACGACCGTAAAACCAGCCTGGAGATAGTGTCGCGCTGCCATTGCTGCCAGGTGATATCGCAGTTGAAGCTGCTGATATGCCTCTGCTGACAAATTTAACGCCATTTCCGCCTGTCCATTCACAATCATGCGACGAAAGATATCGCCGCGAAGGTGGACACTTTTGGGCAACCGTTTGGCAAGTGATTGGGCCACACTTGATTTTCCGGCAGCCATGTTCCCGGTAATCAAAATAAGGCGTTGCTGAATTAGGGTATGATAAATTTATAGTGCGAGCGCCCAAAAATAACACTTCAAAAAACGCAGAGCTTAT
>NZ_JAUBTQ010000099.1:0-12093 GCF_036702515.1 Microcoleus sp. BROC3 | reverse complement strand
ATTAGTTGGCAATTGGAAATGTTACTTTTATATCACAGATGGATGGCCTGTTTACCCCATGTTTATCCCAGATGGAGACTAAATTATCTGTAAAACTTACATGGCCAGAGTAGAGGGCGAGAATACGCGACTACGACCTTACGCAAGCCAGACTTCATCGCAAGACACTGTGCTATTCTAAGTCGGTAGAAATGCTTAAACATTCTCTTCGGTTAGTAATTCATTATCTTAAGTTTTGGGATGTTCCGGTTCCCTATCCATCATATCATTTCAATCGCGCTCAAACGAGGAAAATCGGGTAGCCAAAACATCCCTTGACCGCACAAATCATACCTCTATTCAGCAACGCCGAATTTGTGGCTGATGATTTGCAGGTTGCTGATTGCTCTCCATACTGTTTGTTAAGGTAAATTCATGTAAAGTATGATAACCCCGGAGAGGTGTCTCGATCTAAACTCTCAATTTTTGCTTATTTCCTCAAAAGACTCAGACCCCAAAGGACTCGGAATCCAACCTTGAATATTCTTGCGTTTCCCTAAAAGCGGCTGCGAATGTACGATCGGCAAACGCACAGCTTCCCCATGCAAAATCTCGCTAACTTCCGCATAAATTTTCGCCCTAGCTGCTTTATCCCCATTCGCCCTCCCCCGGTCCAAAAGTTCCTGAACTTTCGCATTTTTCCAATTTCCCAAATCCGCCGTCGAACCCGGCCCGAAGTGAGGATAATAAAAATTGTCTGGATCGCCATAATCTCCAGTCCAACCCATCATAAAAGCTTGAAAGCCGGGAGGTTTGAGGCGATCGGCTAAATAAGCAGACCAATCCTTTGTCAGCAATTTTACCCGAATCCCGATCGCGCTCAAATCCGCCGCAAAAGACTCAGCAATCGGCTTCGGCGTGGGAAAATAGGGACGGCTGACGGGCATATACCACAAATCCAAATCAAAACCGTTCGGATAACCGGCTTGCGCCAGCATTGCTTTAGCTTGCTGCGGGTTAAATTCATAATCTTTAACTCGATCGGACGCCGCCCAATTCAGCGCAGGCGGGATAAATTGCGAATCATGTTTTCCGAGTTCTCCCCAGAAAGCTTGGACTATTGCTGGCTTGTTAATTGTTTGGGCGATCGCCCGCCTGACTTCTGGTTTTGACAAAGGTTCGTAACTCGGATTTAAGGCTAAATAACCGACATTAAAAGAAGGTCGCACAACAGCTTCTAAATTAGGATCTCCCTGAACTTCTTGCAGTTGATCCGGCGTTAAATCCACAGTAAAATCAAGTTGTCCTGCTCGCAACTGAGCCAGTCTCGCCGCCGGGTCGTCAACAAAACGAATTACCAATTGATTGACTTTTGGCGTGCCAGTTTTCCAATAATTCGGATTTTTCTCCAAAACAATGCGATCGCCCGATCGCCATTCCTGAAACACAAAAGGCCCCGTACCCACCGCCAGCGACCCCGGAGTGCCGTACTTCGCACCCGCTTTTTTCACCGCCGCCGGACTCGCCATCCCGAAATAACCCGATCCAATCGCCGAGGGAAAAGCAGCAAAAGGTTGATTTAAAACAAACTTAATGGTAGACTTATCAACAACTTCCACATCTTTTACCAGGGAATTTTTATCTCCCTTAAAGCCACCAAAAAAATTCTTCCAAATTTGATAAGTTTTGCCAGATTCTCGATAACCGTTAGGATTTTTCGCATCCCACCAGCGCTCCACATTAAACTTAACAGCTTCCGCGTCAAAATCCGTACCGTCGTGAAACTTTACCCCGGAACGCAACTTAAAAGTCCAAATTTTGCCATCTTGAGAACTTGACCATTCAGTAGCGAGACTCGGATCAAGTTCCACAGTTCCCGTTTTAAAATCAGTCAAGCGATTGTAAATTTGGTCGATAACAATCACTGAATTGCCATCCGTAATATTTCCCGGTTCCAGATTGACCGGCTGCCCGCCCGCACCGTAGACTAAAGCTCCCGGTGGAACCGCAGCAGGAGTTGTCGGAGTTGGAGAGTTATTGCTAACCGTGTTTGAGGTGGTGCCGCAATTTGAGAGAATTACAGCCATCCCAAAAACTAAACCTAATAAAACTACACGCCAGGATTTTAACAATCTCATTTCCATAGCTCCGGTTTAATATAAAAGTGTACTCAGATAAATTTTTAACTAATTTGCTATTCCTCTCCCCTCTGCGAACTCTGCGCTCTCTGCGGTTGATTGAGTAAATTATAGATTAAATGTAAATTTAATTAACAAACAAAATACAGCAAGCTGACAATATCACCTTCTAGAGCCAAATCTCAACTCACACCTTTACTTTAGGCGACGCAACCAGCATGGCAGCCAACCTTTGCTGCCATGCTAGAGGCTATCTCAAAACCGATGCAAGGCTTCACAAAAAAGGCATTCACGGTTTATTCACTGCCGAAATCAGACCCCTACTTGTCCGGTAACAGCTAAAATCAAGTCCGCGTCAATAAACACCAATCCTGTACGGCGAGTTCGGATATTTGTAAACCCGCCGCGACTCAATAGGCAACAGTCATGCGCCTGCGAATAAACTGAGGCTGCTCAACTTCATCCAGCAGGGCGATCGCAAAATCCTCAGCCGAAATTCGGCTCCTCCCCTGCTCGTCAACAAGTAACATATCGCTTCCTAATCGAAATTTACCAGTTCGTTCACCAGCTTCAAATTCCGCCGCCGGACTGATAAAAGTCCAATCCAAATCAGCAGTTTTGTAAACAGCAAGTGCCTCCCGATGAGCGAGGGAGGCCGCACGATACGGTTCTGGAAAATCAGGAGTATCGACAAGTTGAACCCCCGGACTTACTTCGAGACTACCTGCACCCCCAACCACAACCAAGCGATTAACGTCGGCACGAGATAAGCCGTCAATCAGCGAATAAGCTGCTGTTACAATGTCTTTAGCTAAAATCGGGTTATTAGCAGTAGCAGCACCGGGCCCGGCGGCGCTGATAACGGCATCGTGTCCTCTGACAATTTCAGCCACAGTATCAGCATCGAGAACGTTACCCACAACCACGGTTAGGCGATCGCCAGAAATAGAAAAACGCGACGCATCCCGGACGATCGCTGTTACATCGTGTCCCCGCATCAACGCTTCAGAAACAATGCGACTGCCAGCCATGCCATTTGCACCAAACAATGCCAATTTCATTAAAAATCTCCTATGTTTTTGCTTAAATTACTCACTAATTGGTATTAGCAATCAACAGTTATATCTAGTCAGGAAAATTGACCATAATTCCTGTAATAGCAGGCCTGTAGAGCTGGTTCACCAGTATCTATGACTCACATCCAGAGTATCGGTAAAGCCGCTCTTACTTAAACATGGCGATTAAACCATTCACAAACATTACCAACTGCCAAATCGATCGTTTCAGGCTCTTCATAAAATTGAAACTGCACCCGATCGCCCAACCAAACAAGATGCTTATCTGTAGCTGCAATCAGCTCAAATAACTTTTTAGGCAAAACTGAACCGCTCGCGGCTCTGTCAGCGTGTACCATTAACAGCGGCAAATTCAATTTTTTGACAGTTTCATCAACCCGATAAGTCCATAATTCCGCTTCGCTCATCGCAGCCACTCGGTTTTCCCATTTGCCCAAAAAATCCCAAACAGGGCCGCGCTCAGCCCAGCGGATGTACCACTGATAAATCGGTTTTGGCAGCAGCAAAGCGTTAGGATCGTTCAAGCTGACAATTGGAATATAATCGACTTCACCGGTTTTTTCATATTTAGTTCGCGCTTGACTAGCTCGTTCAATTCGTTCCCGAGTTTTCTCCTCGCCGCCGCTGTATTCATCAATCGTTTCTCTGGTGAGATAATGACCCGCCACGAGCGCTAAGGCCTTAATTCTAGTGTCCTCTACTGCTGCCTGAATAGTCCAATTTACACCTTGGCATACACCTAGCAAATACACTCTATTTTTATCCACTTCTGGGCGGCTGAGCAAATAACTAACTGCGGATTTTAAATCAGAAACTTTGGCTTGCGGACTTTCATAGTGGCGGGGTTCGCCGCCGCTTTCGCCGTGAAAAGAAGGGTCAAAAGCCAAAGTTACAAAACCCGATGAAGCCATGCGGGTAGCATATTGGATAGGCGATTGTTCTTTAACAAACGCTACCGGGCCTAGAATCGGCACAGCAGGCGCTGGTTTGGCAAGATTGGTGGGAATATATAGATTTCCCACCAATTCAACACCGTTGCTGTTAAAGGTAACGCGCTCCATTTTGTAGGAACCGCGAGCCGATTGTATATCTGTATTTTGCATATTTTCCTGTTGGGCGCTGCTCGCTCTAGGTATCAGGCTCAGCAAGAAGCCGCTGACTCCGGCTGCACCCGCTTTTATTAACTTTCTGCGTGAAGCATTCGATCTGTTTACTTGGACTGCAAACATCGCTTTAACCTGTAGGTTTCTGCATAAAAAGCAGCATAAGTCAATTGCGTCTGCCAAATCTTGTAAATTCTCCCGATAAATTGCAAAATCTGGCGATACTGGCTTCGCCTCACAACCGATCGCGATACTGTCGCGGAGTCAGACTGGTATAGCGGCGAAAAACATTAGTAAAGTGGCTTTGATCGCAGAAACCGACAGATTGACTAATATCAGCAAGGGTAAATTTTGGATTAGAGAGCAATTTTTTTGCTCGCTCAATGCGGCACTGCAATACATATTGATGGGGAGAAAGTCCCGTACTTTGTTTAAAGAGTTTTCCAAAGTGATGAGAACTCATCTGCACAACTTCTGCCAGTTCTGCCAAACCCATATCGCGATCGAGATTATCTTGAATGTAATCCAGAATCTGCTGCAATTTGGATGGAGATAGTTTTCCTAATTTAGGAGAGTTGGCAATTTTTACTGTACAGTGATGTCGCAGCAGATGCACTGCTAGCAAAGTTTGCACAGATTCCACATAAAGGCGATCGCAATAATCTCCGCTGCGCTCCACTTCCGCGCTGAGGGTAAGAGCAAGCTGTTCGAGAAGCGGGTCGCGAATGGCGAAGCGATCGATTAATTCGATTGTTTGAGGGGCCCGATTTCTTCCGCAAGATCCGCTAACGCAACTTTCAATCGCAATCCGTTCTAACACCGCAGCCGGCAAATAGATATCTAATATTTCAACAGCACAATCCCAAAACCACTCAGGTTCTCGAAAAGCAGGTACAAAAGTGAATAAACCAGGCAATGTTAGCCGCTCAATCAACTTCCCACCATCTAACCGCCTTTCTAAACGCCGTTCTAAATTACCTGGATTCGCAATGTGGAGGCTGAGGCAGTGGTCTGCTATTCCAGGGTCGGCAATTGGCTCTCCCGGTGGAGTATAAACTGTGCGTTCGACACGCAAACAATCTTTAAATATCGGCATACAATAACCCGATTCGGGATTGGCAAACATCCATCTTTCTCTCTTTTCTCTTTCTCTGCGCCCTCTGCGCCCTCTGCGGTTCGTTGAAAAAAATCTACTTTACATCAAGCAATAGGATGGCTATATTCGATCGCACCCACCCACCCTACAAATCCAAACTCTCTTCACCAATACTTCCCAGTTCCCCGCTACCCAGAAACTCTTCCTCCTCTACTTCCTCACTCCCAGAGTCGAAACTTTCAACTACAAACGGCAAACCAGCCGCCATCAAACCCCGTTGAATCAGTTCCGGCGTTTCATCAAACAAAACAAATAGCGGATGAACAGCCTCAGCTTCATCGCTGTAAATATGTCTGTAGCGGTGCGGCATCACCCATTCGTAACCTTTATCCAGCCAAACCTGAGACTGCCGCCAGCGGCCGAGCAACTCAGAAAACTCTTCGCCCGGACGATGAATGAAAATCAAAATTTCCACTCCAATTTTAACTTTCCATTCAGGATCGCACATCAAAATCGCCAAATCGCAGGGCAAACAAACTGCCTGTCCGGGCGATATGCTAGTGCCGCCGCTTCCCGCATAAGAAACCCCGTCCCGCAAGCGCGCAATTGGCAAAGGAATTGTGATTAAACTATCATGGGCGCGGCGGATACTGGGAATCATTTCCATGTAAACCCGATATTTTTTCAGCAGGGCGATCGCGGCGGAAGATTCGCTGTACTCTGCTAGTAAGGCCTCGTAATGTGATTGTTTAACAGACATTTTCAAACCAAAGAATAAGTAATTATTAATTGCTGCTAATTGCTAATCGATCGCTTCTAGTTACCAGGAAGACCCTGATAATGAAGATTTGGAGGCAGAGCCTCCAAATCCTTTTCTCCTTTTAATCGAGGCTGTGCCTCCTCCAAAGACATTCCCAGGCAGAGCCTGGGAACGAGTAAAATAGTCATTGGTCAGGCGTTAATTGCTATTAACTAATAACTAATAACTAATTAGCCCTTTTTTACAGCTTCTGAAACACTGCGAACATCGGCAGATACATCGATAGCAAAATCGAACCTACGATAGCACCGACGACAACAATCATCAGAGGTTCTAGCATACTGGTAAGTCCTTTTACTGCTTCTTCAACTTCCGTTTCGTAGAAAGCGCCAACTTTCATCAGCATCTTGTCAAGTTCCCCTGTCTCCTCGCCAATTGCCATCATTTGAATGGCCAAAGACGGAAAAACAGCTTGTTCTTGCAAAGCAATACTGATCATGCCGCCGCTTTGAATTTCCTGTCTCGCATATTCGATCGCATTAGATATCGCCTGATTCCCCGCCACATCTCGCACAATTTCCAAAGAATTGAGAATCGGAACGCCCGATCGCGTCAGCGACCCAAATATCACGCAAAACCGAGCCACCGCCGATTTTTCGATCAAATCTCCAAAAATCGGCAACTTCATCGCAATTCTATCAATTTGTAGGCGACCTATAGGAGTTTTGTAGTACATATCGAAGGCAATTTTGAGCGCTATAATCACCCCAATAACTGTTATCTGTTGGATGGGAGGCCAAGCCGTACAAAATGCACTAATTGCCAACATAAACACCGTAAAAGCCGGCAAATCTGCACCAATATCCTTAAAGATTTTAGCGAAAGTTGGTAGCAAGAATATGGTCATTGCGAAAAAAATCACGATCGCAATAAAGAACACAGTCTTCGGATAAGACATCGCCGAATTAATTTCAGCCTCCGTCTTGTGATTTTTTTCCATCATCACCGCCAGACGGTCTAGGGTTTCATCTAGCACCCCCCCGACTTCTCCCGCCGCAACCATACTGATAAACAGTTGGTCAAAAACATCAGGAAACTTAGCCATCGCCTCTGCCAAGTTTATCCCTTCCTGCACGTCAGCATTCATGCTCCTGAGCGCTCGCTTCAGCTTAGCATTAGAACACTGCTCGTGCAGCACGGAAAGGCATCTCACGATCGCCACCCCTGCATTAAACATAGCCGCAAACTGACGAGCAAAAATAGCCATATCCTTAACAGTAAGACTGGTAAGGTTATACTCTATTTGCTCCTGAATCTTACTGAAATCAAAGCCACCTTTCGGTTTTTCGCGGATAACGTTGGTAGCCACAGCTCACCTCTGAAAATTTATTAAAAGTTATGACTCATCAGTCATCAGTCATCAGTTCTTTCTACGGACTCCAGACTAATGACTGCTGACTGAATTAATGAGCTCCTACCTTGGTGGCACCAACAGGTGCCGGGCCGATCAAGCGTTCGAGTTCGTCAGCCTTAGAAGCCTTGCCCATTGCCGATTCCCAAGTGACTTTACCGCTCTTGTAAAGTTCAGCGAGAGCCATTTCCATCGTCCTCATTCCCAATTTCGCCCCCATTTGGATTTGGGAGTAAATCATTGGAGTTTTGCCCTCCCGGATCAAGTTAGCCATAGCTGGAGTATTCACCATGATTTCCATAGCGCAGCAGCGGCCGCCCCCAACTTTCACGACCAAATTTTGGCTGCAAATTCCCACCAAAGAGTTAGACACCTGGGCGCGAACCTGAGGTTGTTGAATTGGCGGGAACACGTCCAAAATCCGATCGATCGTTGCACCCGCAGAATTAGTGTGCAAAGTTCCCATCACCATGTGACCCGTTTCCGCAGCCGAAATTGCCAGACCGATCGTTTCCAAGTCGCGCATTTCCCCCACCAGAATCACATCAGGGTCTTCGCGCAAAGCCGCTCTCAGCGCATTAGCAAAGCTCTTAGTATCTTCGCCCTTTTGGCGCTGGTGAAACAAACTCTTGATATTAGGAAACACATATTCGATCGGGTCTTCAACTGTTAGAATATGTTCCGCGCGCGTCCGGTTGATCAGATCCAACAAAGCCGCCATCGTAGTAGTTTTCCCGGAACCCGTTTGTCCCGTCACCAACAGCATACCCCTGGGTCTTTCCGTCAGATCCCGCAAAATTTGCGGCACGCCTAAAGCATCTGCGTTAGGAATCTTAGAAGCCAGAGCCCGCATACAAGCAGCCCAAGCACCCCGCTCCCGGTAGACATTGACGCGGAACCGAGCCAATCCCCGAACGCCGTAAGCGCAGTCGAGTTCCCACTCCATTTCCAACTGCTTGCGCTGCATATTGTTGAGCATTTGGAAAATTAGGATCTGCACTTCCTCAGCAGACAGAATGTCGCCGTATTGCGTCTGAGGAGTTAGTTTACCGCTGACTCGGAAGAATATAGGCGCGCCCGCTTGGATGTGTATGTCCGAACCCCCTTGCTCTACCAGGGACTCCAGTACGTCTTCAATCATCAGACCCATAGATACCTCTCCTCGATCGAATTGATAGTTATTGACCAATCTAGCTCAGTTAACAGTCAACAGTTAACTGCTGAATCAATCCACAAAGCGTGGCGTCAAGCAGTACGGACAATCCAACATCTCCGGCTTCAATTCTGCCCGACAACTTTTGCACGTAAGTCCCTGCTTGCGTTTGGCTTTCAGTTCAGCCTCCAGGCCCGAGTCAGTAAACGTCACCCGCTCGACTTCTTCAAAAGTAGTCGCGCCTTCCCGCACTAACTGCAAGCTGTAAGCCAACAACGTTTTCATCCCTTCTTCTACTGCTGCTTCCTTAATTTGTTCTGTAGGAGCTCCTTGAGTGATCAGAGTTTGAAGCCGCTCAGTATTTTTCAGGAACTCGTAAACCCCTACCCGTCCTTTGTAGCCTAGGCCGGCGCACTTGGTACAAAGTTGCTCGCGTTCTGCGAGTTCCTTCCTTTCCTCCACCGGTACAGTGTTGGCTTTGTAAACAGTTAGATCGATTTCTTGAGAAGCCGACAGACCGTACTTGCCGAGTTCTGCTGCAGTAGGCTGGTAAGGAATGCAGCATTTGTCGCAAACGCGCCGCATCAGACGCTGAGCCAACACGCCCAACAGAGCGGCCGAAACCATGAACGGTTCTACGCCCATTTCGGCCAAACGCGCGACCGCCCCGGCCGCATCGTTCGTGTGCAGCGTCGTCAGCACCAAGTGTCCCGTCAAAGCAGCTTCCAGAGCCGTTTTTGCAGTTTCCTTGTCCCGCGTTTCCCCGACCAGCATCACGTCAGGGTCTTGCCGCAAAAATGCCCGCAGAATGTTGGAAAAAGTCAAGTCTTTTTCCCGAATTACTTGACATTGGGTAATTCCGGGCAAAGCATATTCGATCGGGTCTTCCGCCGTACTGATATTAACCCCCGGATCGTTCCGTTCCGCCAGAATCGAGTAGAGAGTAGTTGACTTGCCCGAACCCGTCGGCCCCGTCACCAAAATCAGTCCGAACGGACGGCTAGCACTCTCTCGCACTAAAGCCAGAGTTTCCTCGTCGGATATTAACAAACCCAAGCCCAACTGAGTGCTGGAACTGTCCAAAATCCGCAGCACGATTTTTTCCCCGTACCGCGAAGGCAAGCTGTTCACCCGGAAATCCACCGTGCGTCCCTCAAACACCCGGCGGATACGGCCGTCTTGAGCTTGTCGGCGTTCGGCAATATCCAGGTTGGCAATAATCTTGAAACGAGCCGTAATCGATGCGACTACCTGCTTGGGAAACCGGAAATACTCTTGCAGCACCCCGTCTTTCCGCATCCGAATCCGCATGAACTCTTCTTGAGGTTCTACGTGGATGTCAGAGACCTTTTCCGACAAAGCTTTAGCCAAAATGATATTGACGGCCTTAATTACCGGAGCCGCCTCAGCATCGTCCAAGGTGTTAGCTAGGTCTTCTTGGTCGGCACTCTCCTCTTCTAGCGAGAGCTCGCCAAAATCTCCCTCCCCTAAATCCATCTTTCTCTGCTTTTCGGCTGCTGCTATTTTGGCTGCTACCTTAACTTGGTCGTCTTGATAGGCCGAAGTTATGTCCTGATAGTCGTCTGGCGTAATCACCCGTCGCTGCAAAGCTAAACCGTGAGGCTGTAAAATCCGCCGTAAATCTTCTATAGCGTTGAGGTTGTCGGGATCTACCATTGCCACCATAATCGCCGGAGGCTCAGTTTCAGTCCTCGCTACAGGTAAAAACCGACCTTGGTGACAAATGTCGATCGAAATCTTCAACCCGTCGAGCATCACTCCGAGTTGCTCGTTAGACATTTCGCTCATCTCCGGGTCAAATGCTTCAACGCCGTAGACTATCTTCCTTTCAAACATCTGCTGCTTCTTGTAAAGTCGCAGCAATTCTGGAGGCAACGGCTGCCCGGTAAGTGCTTCTAATACCTCCGTCAACCGCTTGCCGGACTTCTGGCTTTCAATTTGAGCTTGCTTCACTTGCTCGCCGTTGACGTAACCCGACTGAATCATCTTGGTGATAGCCGGAGTAAATTGGCTCACAGAAACTAGGGATGTGGAGCGAGGCGGGGATGTGCTAGTCATAAAAAACACTCAATAGGTGGGAAACTCAGTCACAAAGAGTGCTGAGAGGAAAACCAACGCGGGGTTTTAACCCCCGTATTTTTTGCTTGTGGATCGGCTATCATTTTCTTGCTCAATCCCTATCTGTCAAGTGTAAGCTCGCAGTCCCCTCTAAGCTTCGTCCACAAATTGACGAGACGTTGGAGGGATTTGCCGATGCTTGCAATCACATTTTGTTCGTTGAGTGCTAAGTTGCTTACTTAACTGATGAACTTGCGGGATACTCTCGTTATAGCCTCAGGGCACATCACTTGGGGATTGCCCGTACCGGGAGACAAAAGCGGGGCGGGGTGTGTCGCCTTCCCACTCTCATTTTATATTCCCAAATTGTTTGGTCAAATTACAGCGCCCGTTGTGGCGCGCTTAGCTGTACTAAATTAAAGATTAGCTATGTTCTGTGATGATAGCTTTTACGAAAGCCTCGATCGCCCTTTTGAAATATATTTTGATTAATTATCTGCGATCGGTCACTGCTCGATCGTCGGCTGCATGAGTCCCCAGCCCACATTTTGAGCAGCTTTAGTTTTTTGTCAGCAAATATTACTTAGATTATACCTTGGTGTGCGAACCTTGGTCACGTAAGCTGGACGGTTCAAAAATCTTGGAAACAGGCAAAGTAGATATCAATTGTATCTACAGAGCACCACCTCCCCGAGACCAGGTAATTTCTGTCATTTGACTGGCATAAATTCGATATTTCAAGCGACTTCGGTATCTTTTTATAAAAACTTCCGCCCACTTCGCCTCAAAATTCACTGCGTCGTATGTGAGTTATAAAAGCGCAGATAGCTCACTACTCAGTCACTAAATACAAATTCATATTAGTTGCGATTTTGGCAATGCAACCAATGGTAAAAGGCAAGCAGATGCTTGCGAATAAAACTGCCGGAAAGACGGACAAATTTAACTCACTATTGTTGGCAGCCAACTTTGAAGCATCAAGCCTCCTAGTCGGTAATTGTTCTAGTAAACGTAACAGCCGAAGAAAAGTTTCAAAATCGAGCTAAATGCGAGGGGTTTAATCCCAAAGTAGAAAGCAACAAACGTTCTGTTAGCCATAACTGCGGTCATACTATCGAGAGAAAAAGAAACGACCCTTTCAAGAAAATATTGGAAGCTTTGAGAGATGCCTCCATATCGGGCGAGATTTCCTATGAATCAGATGATGCCATACACCATAAATTATATAGCGAGCGCAAATGATTTGTAAATCATCGAGCGTGTATAATGAGAGATGTAAATCTAAGTAGAAGTTGAGA
>NZ_JAUBTQ010000098.1:0-12138 GCF_036702515.1 Microcoleus sp. BROC3 | reverse complement strand
GTAGTAAGCCCAGAAGAGGAAACCGCCGAAGAAATTTTGTGTGATATAGCAAAAGCTAAGGAAGGGCAAATCTACTTTTGGGATTTTGCCAGAGGTTGGACAGATTCGGGTACATCCAAGGGAAATCCGATGCAAGCCTTGGAGCGGATCAGCAAAGCGCCGGCAATGGAACAAGTCACTTTGTTCGTCATGAAAGACATTGCGACTTTGATTGCACCGGGTGCGAATGGGCAGATAGCAAGTAACCAACTAGCGATCGTCCGGGAACTGAAAAATTTGGCAGTGACCATCGCCCGTGACCGTCGCTGTCTCGTCATTCTCTCCGACCAACTCCGAATTCCTCAAGAACTGCGCGAAGAAATTACGGTGGTAGATGTCTCCTTACCAGGCATCGACGAGATATCGAAGTTGATCGATCGACTGGTTGGCAAGAATATAAAACTGAACCCGGAACAAAGGCAACAGCTAACAAAGGCTTGCCAGGGGCTGACTCGGTGCCGGATCTCCCGCGTCCTTGCCAAGTGCTTAGTTCTTGGAAAAGTTGATATTCGGGCCCTAGCTGCGGTCATCGAGGAAAAGCGCCAAACCATCCGAGAGACAGGCATCCTCGAATTTATCCCGGTTCAATCAGGTCTGGAGTCGATCGGCGGACTCGAAAATCTCAAGCAATGGGTGAAGGTTCGATCGCACTCTTTCAGTGACCAAGCCCGCGAGTATGGTTTGCCCAACCCCAAAGGTGTGTTACTCGCCGGCATTCAGGGAACAGGCAAAAGTCTCTTAGCCAAAACCATTGCTGCTGAATGGAAATTGCCTCTGCTGCGCCTCGATGTCGGGCGCGTGTTCGGGAGCATGGTCGGCGAAAGCGAGAACCGCATCAGACACGTCATTAAGTTAGCCGAGGCGATCGCACCGGTGATTTTATTCCTAGACGAAATAGACAAAGCGTTCGCCAACATCACGTCTGGCATGGATGGAGATTCAGGGACAAGTCAGCGGGTATTCGGCGCGCTCCTGACATGGATGCAAGAAAAGACCGCGCCAGTGTTTGTGGTGATGACTGCGAACCGCGCCGAAGTCCTCCCCGCCGAGTTGATCCGCAAGGGACGGATCGATGAAATTTTCTGGGTTGACCTGCCGAACCTCACAGAGCGGGAGCAAATTTTTCAAGTTCACCTCACTCGCGTCCGACCCGATCGAGTCAAGCTAGGGAATTTCGACTTGAAGCTACTGGCAGAGCAGTCAAAAAGTTTCTCTGGTGCGGAGATTGAGCAAGTTATCTACGACGCGATGCAAAACGGCTTCAGTGCTGGACGCGAATTCACAGAGCGAGACTTGACCATAGCGATTACTGGCTGCGTCCCGTTAGCGCGGATTGCTCAAGGTCAAATTGACGAGCTGAAAACTTGGGCAATTCGATCGGGCGCTAAATCCGCCAGCATTACCGATCGTACTGAAACACCTGTGAGTTCCTACTCTCATCTCTCACCTCTTGAGGTTGACGAAAATTAATCATTATCAGAAAGCGAAGCCAAAGGTTACAAATGCTTCGCTTTTTGATTTAGGAATTGTTCACATAAATTGAGGCAAAATATGGAACCCCATTTTGTTCATCCTTTATCAAGCTTGGAAACGATCGATACTGATGAAGGCAGAAAAGAAGTAATAAATAGTTGGGCGTTTGCCTCAGTGATTTGGTCAACCGCCCTCGCTGGTAACGAAAATGCTTTGATTTTGATTAATGAGGTATTTCCTGATAAAAGCAGAATTCCTTTACTACTTTTGCGTTCTAAGCAGGGAGATGAAACAGCGATTAGAGATGCGATCGGAATTATTGCTTTTGCTATTGATGACAAATTAACTGAAACATTTGAAAATAAAGGTTCAGAACATTGAAATAGTCGTGTAATGCTTCGCTGTAAGGAAGTGATGTTTTGAGTTTGTGAGTCAGATTATGTCAAAAGTTAAAATGGATGCTGAAACACTGTCGAAGAATTTGCAACATTTCTGTGGAACTGAGCAATATTTCAAACATTGGCTTGGAATTCAGTACACCGATGGAGTCAAATACTTAGCTGAGAATGCTGAATGCTACTGGTTGATTGATGCGATCGGCTCTCATCAGCCCAGAGCTAACCGAATTCACCGTTTAACAGAGTTTCAACTTTGGTTCCTTCATGTCGGAAATGCACATGAGTTTATTAAGCCCAGAGGAAGTAATGCTGCGGTATTGACTTGTTGGGAAGATTCACCAACCCCCGAAACTAAACCTGCGATTATTCAACAGATACCAATTACTGATTTTCCGTTGCCAGAAATCAAGCTTTATGTACAAGAGAAAATTCTTCTGTTGCCACAGGAAAATTAAGCCTTAAGAATCTGTCCAGTTCTCCAACACAGGAAACTGGACAGACACTCAATCACCTAACTTACATCGGAGCAAATCAAATGACTGACAGCCAAACAATTCCTGAAATCACACTCCAAGAAAAGCAAAAGCAATTGGAAGCCTTGCAAATAGAAGTTAACAAAATTTTTACTGAAGCAATCAGTAAAAAGGTAAAAAATTTAGATTTTGCAATTGAGATTTGGGTAAATGCAGTGCAAGAAAAAGCAGCTTATGTGGCGATCGCTAGTCTCATGATTCGCCACAGTACAAATTTTCAGGGAGACGAAATGTTGCAATTTTTGCGATTTTTAACTAATGGAACCCTCAAAAAAGATGCTTCGATCGCTCAGTGGGCAGTTGATTTAATAAATCAAGGTTTAGTAATCAATAATGCCTTAAACTTCAAAGCTAAACGGGGGAAAGTTTCATGAAGCCTTGCAAAATCTGTAGCGGTCAGCTCATGTTTCTAGGTCAGTTAGGCTATGTTAAACATTTCCAATGCCGACACTGTGGAATGAGTTTTGCTCATTCTCCAAAAATTACCAGAGACGAATTCGTAGCTTGCGGGCGCGTAGCGCATCGAGTTATTTCAGTCAAATACTAATCATGCCACTCACACAAACCAAACAATGCGCTAATTGTCCCTGGAAAGTAGACCCAGATTTGAGCCAAATTCCTGGCTATAGCCGGGAAAATCATGAAGCTTTGAAGGGGACGATCGCTAATCCAAATTTTGATTTGTTAGATCAATTAACAAGCCCTAAAGTAGCAATGGGCTGTCACTATTCCACCGATGACAAACTCCTTGAATGTGTAGCTGGGATTTATCATCAACTTCGCAACAATAATCTACCTCTGCGATTGATATTGATGCGATGCGCTACGCGCCCGCAAGCTACGAATCAGATAAAAGACCTTGAAATTGATGGCGCACAACGGGCAACTTTGGCTGAAATTTTAAAAGATTAATTTAAAGTCATAGTTAAATTAGCGCTTCGCTTTTAAGGTTTGAGGAAAACCGTCAATAGAAACTGTTTTCCTCTCAAATCATCAACAACATGAAACACATTGTCATCCTAGAAGTCATTGATCAAAAAAATCTGACAGCAGAAGTTTTGCAGGAACCGCCAATGATTTTAACTTGGTGGGGTATGTTCTTCTTGTTTAATCGTAAAACAGCTCAAGATTCGATTACTGAAGGTCAAATCATTACCTATATCTATATCGAGATATACGGCTGCGCTTTACGAAGCATCAAAGTTTCAGAAGTTAAAAAATTGGAGTGAAAATCATGGGGCATCACACAGAAGAAGTAATAGACGAAGCTGCAAGAATTCAAAAAGAGGTTGATAAAGTCTTTGAAACGGCTCGATCGAATAACTGGAGTTTGGAACAATTTGCGGTTAAAGTTCTAGCAGGCGCAACAGATTTTGACTTAGCATATATTGCCATTGGTTCTCAACTTGTTCAAAATGTTACGGGATTAGATGGTCAAAGTTCGGTCGAAATTCTCAAGTATTTGATAGCTCAAACCATAGAGAAGAATTCTGTGAAAATTAAACAAGCACAGGAACTTTTCTATCGCGGATTACTTATCAACAAAGACTACGCTGAACAACGATTGGCAGAAGAGAAAGCGCAACAGCAACAGCAAACCTCCAAAGAAAGGAGAAATTAGGATGAAAACTTATAAAACTGATGACACAGTAGGACAACTGAAACTATCGATCGCACTTCATCTCTTACCCAACCTTCCACCAATTCCGCATCAAGAATACAGACTGATTGTTGCTGACCCGCCGTGGCAGTTCACACTCAGGGAAACAGACAAGACTCACCGGGGCCGTTGCAGCTACCCATCCATGACCGATGACGAAATTCTGAATATGCCGATAAGTGCGATTGCCAGCGATGACTCTTATCTGCTGCTATGGGTAACAAACAACCATCAAGCGCTGGGGTTCCGGTGTCTCGACCGCTGGGGATTTACTCATCGATCGACTTTCACCTGGGAAAAAGTCACCAAGGACGGCAGACCTCATGCTGGATTAGGTCACTACGGCAGGAATTGCACCGAGCATTTTCTGGTCGCCACTAAAGGTGCACCGGGGAGTTTTACCACTCATGGTTTGACCACCATTAACAACCTCATCAAAGCTCCCCGTAGAGAGCATTCACAGAAGCCGAAACAGTTTTGGGGAATCGCCGATCAACTCGCTGAAAAACTGGAGAATTGCGAGAGGTTGGGCAAGTTATCGCATCCGTCGAGGATTGAACTTTTTGCTCGGGAACAACGGCCTAATTGGGATGCCTGGGGTGCTGAGGCTAACTTGCCTAATGCTTTAGTTTGATAACTCAACCCTAGTTTTTTATGGAAATTACTAGGGTTAAGTCATTTTGTTATTGCTTCGCTTAAGGATATTGATTTGTCCTGTAAGCGTATTTACTGGGTCGCTCCCAGTCACAAAATGAGCTGGTTTAATTTAGTTTTTGGAATTACTTCGATCGCATCCGATCCAACTTACAATTCCTACGATTCCACTGATACTGTCCCCGATCAAAGTTACGAAGAAAGTCAACATGAAAGTTACGAGGAAAGTTACGAGAAAAGTTACGGAATTAAAATCACAAATCCGGTACAGTTTACCGATGATTTTGCAGCAAAAGTAATCGAAGCTCTCGAACTTTTAGCTCGTTATTGTCCAGAGTATTTCAGCTTAATTCAAGAGTATACTCATTGCATAAGTAGTGCTACTTTATCGGGTGCTGCTTATTGGAAGAATGAAATACTCATTGCTGAACAAACATTTAGTCGTGATGTTGAATGGTTAGCCAGCATTTTTGTTCATGAAAATCATCACATCCTCCGTCGATCTGTTGGTGATAAATTTGTTGACAATAGCAGGGAGGAAGAATTGGACTGCATTGAACAACAAATCCTCTGTTTGAAACAGCTTAACGTTCCTCAAAGCTGGATTGAGAGTTTAAGAGCTGAAACAGGTGATCATTATTTGGAAGAGATTACCTGGTAATTTAGTGTTTTGCTTCGCATAAAGGCATTGATTTGTTCTCTCAAAATATCATCATGACAACCGTTCATAACGACTGCACAACGACAGAATCAGAATCCAATGAATTGCCAGAGACTGCTGAAAACGGCTTCATTATTGTGAGTGACTTCTTAGCACATCAGCATGAATCGATCGAAACTGCATTGAAAAATAGCAAATTTCAATACCTGATAAAGTTTCATTCTTTTGACCATGATGCGCTCTGGAAACAAGGTGCTTTTAGAGTCTACGTTTTAGAAGAACATCTCGAAGCAGTTAGTAATTTCTGTAGAGCGATCGAACTTGCCAATATATCCAACAAATAATAGCGAAATAACTGGGTCGCTCCCAGTTAACAAATACCATGCAATCCAATTCTTCTGACTCGTTAACCAATTTGCCTTTCCCAACTAATGAGCAATCTGATGTACCACGAATTTATCTTCAACAAGAGGGTTCTTTTCAGGGTACTTGGATTGATGCTATCAACGCTTCTGAAATGCAGCAAAATATTGACTACATTCAGACTTCCCTTAATGGCTCTGTCCAAATTACTTCATTTCAGAACTTCAACAGCGTTGAGTTTCTAATGAAACCAGAAATGCCAACAGTGTTTATCGCGCAAGTAGGCAAAGGAATTATCAAATATGGCAAACCATTTTCTGTTTATTTCTCCTTCTACGAGCATCGGCAAGAATCACAAATCTTGAAAAACTTTCAAGAAGATTACAGAGGTTGTTTCGATCGCACTGAAGATTTTGTCAAAGAAATTCTTACCAAAGAAGCCTTTGATTCACAGTTAAAACGCAACAATCTTAGCTGGAAGCATCTCAATATCGAAGAAATTATCCGAGATTGGTTCTATTCGACAGAGGGAATTTATCGGCGGATGTTAGATGAAAAAGTCTACATTTTCAAACGTCGTTAATGCTTTGCCTTCAGATGTTGATATAGCGTAATACTGGGTCGCTCCCAGTTCTAAAAATGGTTTCACCTGAGATAAATATTGCCGGGTTGCACAAAGTAGCTGATTTTCCGTTGAATGAGCATCATAAAGTTGTTTCTACTATCAAAAAAATGACTCATCAGCTAGAGTTTTACGTTTATCAAGGCAGATTTACTCTTTACGTTTTGCCTGAAGATACTGAAACTGCCAAAGTATTGCTTGGAATTCCAATTCAGTAATAGCGTAATAACTGGATCGCTTCCAGTTCAAACCAATGCCTTACTACATTTTAGTCACACTTGATCAAGAGGTTGAAGTTTACACCACTCCTGAAATGTTGACCTCTGAAGAAATTCAAGAAGTGATGGGTATTGAAACAATGCCAGCGATAGTAAAAGAGTTGAGTTTTTCCGATACTTCGATCGTCATGCTTTGTGACGCTGATGTCGTATCGAAAGAACTTCAGCCAACTTGTCTGACACAAAATGGCGATATGGTTTGTGGTCAGGTACTAATTCTCGCAACTAATGAATCCCCAGACGATTTGTGCTTACTTAACGTGCGTCAAGCCAAAATTGTCAAAGAAGAACTAAAATTGTACCCAAAACCAGTCCAGCCCGAACACAATTTTAGTGCTTCGCTATGGGATATTGATTGATTTTCTACGTCGTTTACTGGAGCCAAGATGTCACGATTTTACGCTTTAATCAATTCAACAGGAATTCAAGAAGTACAAGCAACTGAAATGCCAAAACTGCATGAAATTCAAAAGCTTGTAGGAATTCCAGGTAAAGAAGCATTTTTGGAAGCGGTTTATCAGTGCTATTCTGACTCGTCGATCGCTATTCTGTGTGATGACGAATTCTTGCTTAAAGGTTGTCAACCAACTTTAGTTCTTCCTAATGGGACTATTCTTCATGGACAGCTTTTCATTGTGGCACAGAATATCCAAATTGAAGATTTCTGCCTTTTGACTCAGAAACAGCTAGAAATTATCAAAAAAGAAAGCAAAATCTATTCCTTACAGCCTCGCTAGCAACCAATCATGCCCTGTCTAGAACGAGAACCAGGGCATGAGTCATTTCGGAGTCAATTCAACATCAACGGTCAAGAATCATGGATAACAATCTGTATCGTCGAATAGTCCAGTATGCGATCGAAATATCTGGGCGAGACTCATTGCCCTGGCCCGGATTGTACACTGCCAGAAGTGTCTACAACCTTCTGAAGAAATCTCCGCCTTTGTTGCCCGAAGAAATTGGCGCTCAACTAGGTAATATATCAGCAGAATATGTCAATCAAATCATTTTAGGTTTACAAACTGGCGGGGTTGAGATTGAAGCAGTTCCGACAGAAACAGCAGGTGGTAGACCCAAAGTGAAATATACGATTGGCAAGGATAGCTACACCTATTACATTTTGGTGTCGCCTAGAGGTTTTGATATTCGCAAATCTTCTCAGTTCAGACTTAACATACTGGAATTGATTGGAACTCACGTTGCTGATGTCGATCGAATTGACAACGAATTTATCGATCGGAGTGCTGTGATATTTGCCAACAAAAACTCTAACGATAACTTGAGCTATCTCACCAAAACTGGGAAAGAATTACGGGGTTTGTTCGTCATTCTTTCTCTGATTAATGCTGATGATTTAGTTGCCTTAAATTCAACACAGGTTCGGTCGATCGTCAGTCAGCTAGTCTAATTCTAATCCCAATGAAAAAGCGCTAGTTGCCTAAGTTCCTACCGCTTTTTAGTTCTGTATCTCACTGTTTTGTTGTCTGTTTCTTCATCCGGGATGGTTTGTGAAGCAACAAAACAGAAGTAAGTTCAGTATAACCCATTTTCCACAACTAGACAAACAGGTAAGAAGAATGTTAGACGAATCAAATCCTAGAGAATATGATGCGGTACTCGGCAATCAAGTCTTAGATCCGATCGATACTGATACTGCGGTGCTCGGAGGTTTATTCGGTGTCAGGAACCGTTTAGCATCAGGTAATATAGCATCACAAATTGGTGCTATGTCTGAAGCGTGTCGATATGGTGAGCCTGGTTTTGATTTGATAGTTCAGTTTTTGAGAGATAACTGGAACTCGATCAATCCAAAAGTAAAGGTCGCTGCAAAAGATGCAGTTGCTGAAATTTTGAATAAGACTCTAATTACTGATAATGTAGGGTGGTATCTTATTTCACATCGACAGATTCGCATTGAGAATAAAATAGATACTTTGGAATTAGCTTGTGAAAAACTTCTTGATTACATACATAGCGTGTACCCAAACACAAAATGGTATCTAGCTGGAGGATACGTCTATGTTTTCTTTTCTCAAATTCACGATCGGAATTGGGCTAAAGGTAACAGAAAAACGCTAAATGATTCGATCGACTATTTGGTTCAGATTCTCACAGCCGAAAAGTTAAGAAGAGTCCGAATCTTACAATTTACTTACGCTCAAACTTATTATGATGTTTCGTTGGCTCATCAAAAGGAAATATATGGAGCCAAATTTGTCAAAAACATTAAATCCAGATTGGCGAGTCAAAGCATTTATCATAGTTTACTTCCTTGGTTTGAAGAAGAATTAGAAAAATTAATTGCGTCAGGTTAATGCTTCGCATTTAGACTGTGATTTCTAAATCACAGAAAATGAAAGACAATTTAACGGAATTGCCGATCGACCAGCAAGTCTACAATTTAGCTTTAGGTTATGCCTCAGAACAAGCAAACCTACAACATGGGCTGAAAATTTTCTACAATACAATGACAGTGTGGGCAGTGAATTATCTTCTAGGGCGGATGAACTTTGAAACCCTGATAGATAAAGATGATGATTGGACTGTGGGAATTGAATCAGCTTTAGAATTGGCTGACGTAATGTTGCCCGGAATCGGAAAAATTCAATGCTGCCGAATTGATGAAGGAGAAACACGAATTATTGTTCCAGCCCAAGACGATCGCATTGCTTATATCTTTGTTGAATTACCGGGGTCAGTAGAAAAGGTCAAACTTTTGGGCTTTCTCCCGGCTGCCGACATCCACGGCGATACTGTCGAAATTTCCGTTACCAACCTTCAGCCATTTGACCGCTTATCTGACTATTTGGAAGCTATTCAATTACAAACTGTTTAAGGAGAGAACAATGGCAACTTTAAAAACTTTGATGATGTCTCTGGCAGGGAAGCCCAAGCCTGATCGACCTCAATCGGTTTGGATAGTTAACTGCCCCCCGCCAGAACAGGATGATTTTGCGGGAGCGATGGCGTTCCGCCCCGCAAGCTACGGACAAGCTGAATGTCAACTTGAAGATAAATTCCGATTCGACAGAGAGGGCGTTTATCTTGGCACTACAGCTTCCTTGGCGGGTGCCGTCGCCCATCTCACTGCTGAAGAAATCGATCGGGATTGGCAATCTGTTTGCAGGATGATGAATTGGTAATGAAACCTCGTGCCTTGGGTATAGCCGAAGTATACCCAAGGTATAACTCACCAGCGCAGTGACGGGAGTAGCGCCCCGTCCCGTCAAGCGCGTTGTAATATAACTCCCGGCGTTAGCGAAGCCCTCGAAGAGGATCGCTCCTGATTCATGAAATCTTGCACCTCATGAGTCAGTCTCTGGGCATCTTCAGCGCTCAGGGAATCTTGATCATGGTCATTAAGGTAATCAGCGAAAAATGCTGCGGTTACATAGCTTTCCCAGATAAACATTTCGTTTTGGGTTCCGGCAATGGGACTATCGAAGCTTTCGCCTACATGAAATACCGAGTTATCTTCGGGATTTCCATAGAATTTAGCTGATTCTTCTTTCATCGGAGTGCTAAAAACTCTGTAGCGTTTCCTAACTACCGATGTTAAATGGGTAATTGTCACCCCTGGCGGTGGATTATTCTTATCTCGGTAGTTGCCTTGGTTCATCCAGGCATAGAAAGCATCTATGTTCCCTGATACTTGATATCGATCGCCTTCCTCACTATGATTTCCGTACTCAGACAGTAGCATTTCCTTGAATAAGTTAAAAATTATTTCATCTGATTGGTTCATTGAAAAAGAGCATTTTTTCAAGAGTTCGTTACAGTCTGTCAGAACTTGGAAAGCATCTGTTACCTTGGTATGAACTGACAACGGTTTACTGCTTACTATGTCAGAGTTCTTTCTTCTGATTCCTAAGTAAACTGTATGTCGATCGCTTATCACTGCTGGAGCAAGATAGCATCCAATAATTAAACTTTCAGACTCAGGTTTAAACCCAAATCCTACTGCTTTTCCCCGTCTCCGTTTTGCTTCACCCATATTTCCTCACTTTGAAACTCAATATTATTCTATTTTAACGCTATTCTTTACTTAGCGAACATATTAGCTTCGCCCTTAAGTAGTGATTTAGCAGTTCGTATTTATGCACAACCCAGATTTTTCAATCCCTCCTGAAGTCGAAAACAAACTCAGAATCTGTACTGTAATTGAAGAAGCTTCATGGCTCTGTGACGGTGAGCTTTTACCTTGTGAGGTCAAGCATGAAGTCGTTGCCCCCCAATTTTTAACGGGCAATCCCCAGAAATTGATTTGCTTCTCTCGACAAAAGTATGTGACGATCGGCTTAATTCCAATCAAACTCTTTCAAACCAAGGAAAGTGCTTGGGAAAGTGCTTGTCTTGACGCTGTTTCTGATTTAGGTTTATCAAATACTCAGGTTATTACTAAATCGATCGTCACTCAGGTAGTTAACAAAGCTACCCAATTGATTCAGACTTTAAATTGGTGGTCTGTATAATAACTGTTTCTTGTTTCCCGTTTCTAGTAATGTTTCTAGGAATGTTTCTGTTATTTGTTTCTAGTAATGTTTCTAGTAAAAAGTAAGATTTTGCTTCGCTGTGAGGGTATGAGATGGAGGATTAAATAATGACAGCATTTGAGACAGAACATGGCACTTGGCAAAGCAAAGATGGTAAATCAATCCAATATACCAAACAAAGTTGCCTGCTTCATAGTCACGATGATTGGAGCGAGTATCATCTACAAATTACTAGATGGCCGAAAACTACCTCAATTGAAATTGTGGTAATGAGTGGAGATCAAGCCTACGACGATGCTGAAAGCCGATGGTCAAGTTCCGACGTTTATCGGTATGTCAAAATGCCTCATGCAGAATTTGATGCCAAAAGAGATGAGTTAATTCAGAAAGTTCTTGAGTTAGCAAATACCCAATTTGGTGTTTTAACACTTCCAAGTTAAGAGCGTATTTCTGGGTCGCTCCCAGATTCTTATCATGTACGACCATAGCCTGATAACGCTAGGCAGAACCCTTAAGAATGCTCGACAACAGCACGGTTTTAGCCAGAAAGACTTGTGTAAATTGCTGATTGTACCGTCAGACATTTTTCTGACGATCGACCGCTGCCTGCTCTCAAAAATAGAAAATAATCGAGTGGATGTGCGATCGAGTGAGTATGACTGGCTGATATCCAGAATTGCTGGAATATTTGCCCTCGATGTTGTTTGGCTTGAAGAAATCCGTCAGCAAACCGAAGTCGAACCTTTCGATTTCAGCAAAGTGCTAGCCGTATTTCCCGTTTACTTCAACGAGAAAACCTATGACCTATAAAACAGTATATCTGCATCGGGTGGTGGCGGAACAAACCATCGATCGTAAGCTCAGACCCGGTGAAGTTGTTCATCACTTGGACGAGGACATATCTAATAACTCGCCAGAAAACCTGGTGATTTGTTCTAGTCCTTCTGTTCACGGACGATACCAT
>NZ_JAUBTQ010000097.1:0-13120 GCF_036702515.1 Microcoleus sp. BROC3 | reverse complement strand
CCAACACCAACAACCAACAACATCCCCAATGACGACTGCATCTGCGATGACATTGCCTATCCCAACTTAAACCAACCTAACTCAGTTGAAAACACCATACTTGGTGTATCGGGAATTCAAATAGGCACTGCCCAAAACGATGAATTTTTCGGCACTAACAACGGCAATATATTCGATGCCAAATCTGGGAATGACAACTTATATGGTGGAGCCAGCAACGACATCTTTAATGGCAACCAAGGCAACGACTTCATCACTGGAGGCAAAGGTGACGACATCCTCTATGGAGATGAAGGAAACGACATCGTTCTTGGCGAATTGGGCAACGATTTAATCTTCGGAGGCAAAGGCAATGACTTGTTACATGGCCGCGAAGGTATTGACATCATTTATGGCAATAAAGATGATGACTTCATCGATGGCGGTAAGGATAATGACACCTTATTCGGAGGCAAAGGTGATGACATAATCCTTGGGAGTCAAGGTGATGACTACTTGTTTGGACAGTTAGGTTCGGATACTATCTGTGGCGGTAAAGGTAATGACTTAATCAACGGTGACGAAGGAGCAGATATCCTGGGAGGGTGTGCAGGAAATGATACTCTTTACGGAGGCCTAGATAACGATACTCTCACTGGTGGCAAAGGCGACGATCTCCTTGACGGAGGCATGGAAAATGATAGTTTGATTGGCGGTAGCGGCAACGATATCTTTGCCTTAAAAGCTGGTCAAGGATTTGATATAATCGCTGATTTTACCATCGGTCAAGATTTGATTGGATTAAGCGGAGGTTTGAGTTTTGGTCAGTTAGCAATCACTCAAAATACTCAGGGAAGTCTCATCAAAAATGTCTTGACAGGAGAGGAGTTAGGTGTGATGGTTGGAGTGAGTGCCAATGCAATAACAGCGGCTAATTTCCGGTTGATTTAGGAAATCAAGAAAAGTGCGAGATCCCCTTGAGTAAAAAAGGGATCTCGCATCAAAACCTTCATAACCGGGTTTTTTACCGAATCTGCAGGCTGTAACGCAGTATTTTCGCAAAAACCCGGTTTCTGACCACCCTAACGAATTTACAATGTCTTAGCCCACTCTATCCAAGTTTCCATCGGGCGGAAACCGACTGATTTGTAAAGCTTTGTCGCCCCTGTCAAACTATCAGCATCGACGCTGAGTTTAGCTGTATTTGCACCCGCCACTTTTAAGGAGTGCAAACCGGCCAGCAGCATCGCTTTTCCTAAACCCATTTTCCGAAAGTCGCGCCGCGTACCCAACAATTCAATCCAACCGTCTTTTGTGCCGCTGCGGGCGTTTTTTTGGGGTTTGATTTGACAGTCGCAGAAAGCAGCAAATTTGCGTGAAGCGAAGCTATCCCGCAGGGAATCGCCCGAAACAGCAATCAAGTCTAATTCCGGCTGATAATTCGGAGCTTGCATCCAGTAACGCACAGTTTCCGCAGTTAAATCGTGGTGATTCCAGTGATCTATAAATGACTGGTTGAACATCTCTACCCAAGGTTGGATGTCTTGTTCTCCCGATACGTGTGTCAGCGCAAAATCTGCGGGAAATTCCGGTGTGGGAATGGGTTCGGCGAGGGATCGGGCCATTGTCCAAAAATAGCGATCGACCTCAAAGCCCTGTTTCTCTAACAGCCGCATCTCATCGGTTTTGTCCTCGCGGCTGTAGGTACGCAATTTTGCCGGCAGATTGCGTTCTTTTCCTACTTCGCGCAGCCGTTTTTCGGCCCATTTAATGATATCTTTTCCCAACCCTACGCCGCGCAGGTTTGGATGCACGTAAAACCAGAGACAAGCGTCGATTTCAGCGGGGGAATCGGGCATATCTAGGAGTGCTAAACCGATGAGTTTGTAATTACCATCTTCCCACAACTGCACGTCGCGGGCTTTGTCGAGTTTGGGCGCATCAAGTATTAGCTTAAGTTCAGTTGCTGAGACTTCTTCACCGAGTCTATCCACTGCTTCGCAAGCATCGATTAAATTGGCGATCGCGCACCAGTCAGTTTCGCCCTTGTAGGAGCGTGTTGTCAAGATATTCATAAAAAACTTGCAATCCGTAATTTCGGACTGTTCCTCTTAATTGGTATTGGCAAACAAGTACAGTAATTCCGACATTTTGCACAAATGTCAGTAACAGGCAAGATGCCTGTTCCACAAGAAATAAAAGTTCTTGTGGGGCGGGTTCACGTGACCGCACCTAAACCGCTTTTAGTATTTGAGAAGGGTGTCGATAAAACTCAGAAACCTGTTTATATCACCCAGGCTTTCAGGTTTTATCTAATTAGGCAATCATAAAAATTGGTTGGCCATTTCAGGCTAGTTTTGTAGGTGAGCTTATGGCTCGATGTTGATGAGTCGCGCTCTCTTTCGTTACCAAGCCTGGTGCTTAAGTAACTACTACGGTTTGAATAAAGTTTCTACAGCTAAGTAAAGAAGTTGTCACCCCCACCGGGTAGTTGATTTTTACTTTTGCTCTCTTTTACACTAAATCCTTGTTCAGGGATTTTTTGCTCCTCCTGTTAACTCGCCCGAACGGGGGAGGGAAGAAGTTGAACTTATTTAAAAGTTCCCTATTTCAACTATAACCTGAGCTGTTTTTTTTTGCAAGTTTTAAATTTAGGCAATCTTGCTAGTATTAACGAGGCTGGCATTTGAGGGCAGGAGCGATCGCGCTTTAAACCTGCCGTAACTGTAATTTTTATAACGTTTTTCCCGGAGTTGAGGATTTAATTTTATCCAAACGTTAAACTAACGTTAAACAGTTTTTTCAGATTTATATGAGGTAAATATGCTCGACAACCTCGATTTAGATATCTCCCTGGATAAAGAAACCTACGATGCCAAGATAGAAGTTTTAATGCAACAGTTGCGATCGCTCCAACTGGCCTGCTGGGAAAAAAAATTGCCCGCAATTATCGTCCTCGAAGGCTGGGCCGCCGCCGGCAAGGGTGCTTTAGTCAAACAAATGGTAGGGTATATGGACCCGCGGGGGTTTGGCGTTTACCCGATTTGGCCGCCGTCAGCAGCAGAAATGGGCTATCCTTTTCTGTGGCGGTTTTGGCAGAAACTTCCGGTCCGCGGACGAATTGGCTTTTTTTATCACAGTTGGTACACTCATGTTCTAGAAGACCGATTGTTCGATCGAGTCTCCGACGCCCAAGTACCCACAGTCATCAGGCAAATCAACGCCTTCGAGCGGCAGATGGTAGATGACGGCGCGGCAATCGCCAAATTTTGGATTCACCTGAGCAAAAAAGAACTCAAGCACCGACTCAAAAAACTAGAAGACGACACCTTACAAGCTTGGCGAGTTCGGCCCGAAGACTGGAAACAAGCCAAAAAATACGAAGAATACACAACTTTGGCCGAAGAAATGGTAGCCCAAACCGGCACGGGCCCGGCACCTTGGACGCTAGTAGAAGGCGATTGTCAACGGTGGGCGAGAGTTAAAGTTTTAACGCAAATGGCAGCGACAATTACAGAAGCCTTAGACAGATTGCCGATGCAATCTGCACCCGTGAAATTGCCGCCTCAAGAAAGGTTGCAACCTACCGAACCCGACTTGCTGGCCCAAGTAGATTTAACTCAATCGCTGTCGCCCGACGAATACAAACAGCAACTTCGCGAGGAACAAACCCGTTTTGGCAAACTGCAACAAAGCATTTACGAAGAGGAAATCCCCGTGTTAGTGCTGTTTGAAGGTTGGGACGCCGCCGGTAAAGGAGGAGCAATCAAACGCTTGACGGACGTATTAGACCCCCGCAGTTACACCGTTAATGCCTTTGGGGCCCCGACAGACGAAGAAAAAGCCCACCAATACCTCTGGCGGTTCTGGCGACGGCTGCCAACGGCTGGTAAAATCAGCATTTGCGATCGCAGTTGGTATGGTAGAGTGCTCGTCGAGCGAGTCGAAGGATTTGCCGCCGAACCCGAATGGCGGCGAGCTTATCAGGAAATCAACGAATTTGAGGAGCAACTTACCAGTTTTGGTTGTGTCTTAGTTAAATTCTGGCTGCACATCAGTCCTGACGAGCAACTAAAGCGGTTTACAGAGCGGCAAAACAATCCATTTAAACAATACAAACTCACCGAGGAAGATTGGCGAAATCGGGAAAAGTGGAATTATTATGAAGTAGCGGTCAATCAAATGATTCAGCGCACCAGCGCGCCGGCTGCTCCCTGGACGCTAATTGCCGCCGATAACAAGTATTATGCTCGTGTTAAAGTAATTCAAACGGTAACGCAGGCAATTCGGAATCAACTGAAGCGCCGATAAATTGGGATTGGTGAATGGGTAACAGGTAATGGGGAAAAAAAGCAGGCAGCAGAAAGCAGGCTTGAATTGCCAATTTCACCTGCGGCTTGCTCGATTCATTACCAATTATCAATCAACCATTACCAGTTATCAATTACCAATTAACTGTCAGCAATCTGTGACTGGAAGTAGCGGGCTTACAGCCTGCAACCAATAGTTGATAGCTGACCGGAAGCGAGCATTAGAATAAATGCGATCGGACTGCGTTATTGACGAAAGTTAAAAACCCACCGAGGGCCGTATTTCCTCCTGCAGCTAAATTCGCGCTCGTTTCCAAACTTCTGTACTAATTTATGAAGACACAGAATATTGCAAGATGCCAGAACTGTTAGCTCGCATTCTATTTCTATTCCTCCTTTTCTCACTGATCAAATCGTGGTGGGATCAATCAGGAGGCAAAGACAATCCATTATTAGACCGGCTGCGCGTTTTGCTGCTGATCAGCCTTTTGTTCCTGGCTTTTTTTGCGCCAGACACGCCAGTCGGAGCCGCGATTTTCGGCCTAATAGCCTTCTTCTTTAAACCGTTGGGTTTTTCCATCACGCTGCTGGTGATTGCATCGGCGCTGATCACGAACGGGGGCATCCGCAACCCAGCGCCGAGAATGATCCTGGCAGCGCTGCTAGTTTTGATTCTTTCGAGTATGCCAGTTGTCGCTTACTGGTTCGCCGACCAAGCAGAACGGGACGCTGCTGCGGCATCCCGCACAGTTTGCTGCGACGAAACAGCCGCGGCGATCGTCCTGCTAGGCAAGGGAACCACTCAGCCTCACCTTCCCAACCGAGTGGCGATTCAACTGACAGATACAGGCAATCGCCTGCCCTATGCTGCCGTTTTATACAGAAAACAACTGGCACCTATGGTCATCGTTACCGCTGGCCCGAGGCCCGAGTTGGAGGGTTATGTTGGCGAAGCTAAGGATATCGAGACTTTGCTGGCAAACAACATGGGCGTGCCGCGCAGCAGTATCGTGCTCGACGATAACGGCAGCAACATACGTACCAGCGCTGAAGAAGTGAGAAAAATACTCGACAGCCGCGGCGCGTCGCGCAAAGTAATCCTGGTAACATCTGCGATTCAGATGCGCCGTGCCAGCCTCGCTTTTGCGAATATGGGAATCCAGGTGATTCCTAGAGCTACGGACTTCTACACTTTTCAACCCACCGCAGGAGGGAAATCCAGACTCCGCTTAGACGCGGGAGATTTTCTCCCCAGTGCAGAAGCTTTGGTAACTACGACGCGAGTATTCGATGAATATTTCGGGTCTTTCTATTACTATTTGCGCGGCTGGCAAGCTCCCAGGGCCTAAAGTGGCAAGTTGCTGGTGTTTTTCTTAGGCAACAGCGACTGCTCCCCATATTGGTTTAAAATCTGATGAGAAGAAGACCTTTGTGGGGAGCTGTATTTTTTTCTCATTCCGGCGGGGTCGCCGACAATCAAATTTGCCATGAATGCAAACAATACCCAAAAGATAACTGGCTCCCACTGGGATTTTTTGGGCGGTGCTTCTGCCGCTTTGACAGATTCAACGTTGACTTTAATATCTAGTTTGCCTTCAATTTCTTTGCCCTTGAGAACTCCGTCGCTGCACACACCCTTAAAAGTCAGCGGAGCGGGTTTTGGTGCTTCTGCTACTGCTGCTTTCGCTTCTTCTGCCATTTTTTTATCCTAATTTTGGTGAATCCGGTTGGATAGTACATTCTCAGAGGTTCGGGGGGTTTCCGGACAGGATTGCGCGAACTCTGAAAGAATTAAGTTAAATATGCACCCCGCCCCCCTGGCTGGGACTTAAACATAGGAATCTGAAGGCATTTCAAGCTAGTGCTTGTTTGTTCTGGGTAGCAGCCTTGCCTGGAAGCTGCTACTTATATATCGGGATGAAGGAGAGGTTTTTATGCAAAGTACAGGTTTTTTATGGAAAATTTGTCAATAAGTTTATTTGCTACCGACGGATCCAAACGTCAACCGCCTGAAGATCGATCGCACTTACTCTCATCGAAGAAACCAGGTTGCTTCCAGCGGATCCAAGTGACGCAATTCGGTTAATAAACCGGGTTTATGGCTCAAGATCGCCCTAGGAATGCCTATCTAAAATCTCAAATAATCTAAATAATCGAGAGTGAAAATATCCACCAGTCAACTATCTTCCTTGGAACCGGAACAACTGGCAGCTTGGGCAATAGAGGCAATAAATCGCAGTAAATCCGGTCAAATCCCCGCGTACATACCTCTGCTTGCGCGAGCCGACAGACAAGGGTTTGCCGTGCAAATTCGGGCAATTGACGGTCAAATTTTGAGCTGGGGTAGCATTGCTCAAACATTCCCGCTGATGAGTGTAGTCAAGCCATTTGTGCTGCTTTATTTGCTGTGCGAATTGGGCGAAAAAACGGTTTTTGACTGCGTTGGCTGTGAGCCTTCGGAACTACCTTTCAATTCCCTAACTCAACTCGAAATAGACCAAGGGAAGCCGAGAAACCCGATGATTAATAGCGGGGCGATCGCCCTAGCGTCTTTGATTCCCGGTCAAAATGCTGTGGCACGCTGTCAAAACTTGCTCGATTGGCTGAATCAACAGGCAAACAGTCAGTTATTTGTTGACGAGTTAATGCTCGATTCAGTGAAGACAAATCCCAATCAAAACAATTGGAATCTCGCCTTGAAAATGGTAGAATCGGGTTATGTTCAAAACTCAGAAATTGCTTTAGAAACCTACAATCGCGTGTGCTGTTTGTCGGGAACTGTGGACGATTTAGCTAAGCTGGGGATGGTTTTGGTAAACAGTGGCGATCGACAAATCGGCGAAAACTGCCGTACTGTCAAAGCACTGATGGCAACTTGCGGTTTGTATGAAGCATCCGCCCGCTTTGCCCTGCGGGTGGGGCTGCCGGCTAAGTCGGGAGTTAGCGGGGCAATGCTCTCGGTAATTCCGGGTCAAGGTGCGATCGGCTTTTACAGTCCGCCCCTCGATCGAGAGGGAAATTCTGTCGGCGGCTTATTTCTGTTACAACAAATAGCTAAAACTCTGCGCCTGAGCGTATTTGATTAGATTGGTCAATCGATTTTAGATTTTAGATTTTAGATTAAAGAATTGAAGAATTGACCCCACGGATAAATTCGGGGGGCAAGTTTCATCGGATACAGGTTTTTTATTTCTGGACGGATGAATCCGGGGGCTTGTATCCTGGATGCTTTCGGTCAGTAGTCAGTAGTCATTAGAAATGAGGAACGGGCAATTGGGAATGTCTAATGGGGAATTGGGAAAAAGGTAATTTTCCCTAATGACAAGTGACAACTGACTAATGCTTTTCGCCCAAAATAGCATAAACCACAGTCTTTTCTTTTTTGCCGCGCAATTGAATCGATCCTACTTTTTTGCCTTCGTAGCGATCGCGCACGTAAGCAAAAGTCCTCGCCGTCACCAACAAATTAAAAGGACTGTCAGAAACAATTTCCTTATTCATCGCCTCCAATCTAGCAGCAACGTTGACAGCATCGCCGATCACAGAATAATTCAAACGCCGGGAACCGCCCACACTGCCCGCAACTAACTGTCCGGTATGCAAACCGATGCCAAACTTAATTAAAGGTTTGCGTTCACTTCTAAGCTGCTGATTAAGTTGGTGCAGCCGTTCGTGCATCGCAATACAAGCCGCAACTGCATTCAAAGCATCTTGTTGAATTTCTCGATATTCGGTATGGCAAAAAGGCACCCCAAAAACTGCCATAATTGCATCACCGATGTATTTATCTACAACGCCGCCGTGATCCATAATACAGTTAGTCATCGCTTCCAAATAATTGTTCAACCAGGTGAGTAAATCTCGCGGTCGCATTTTTTCGGAAATCGAAGTAAAACTACGAATATCCATAAACAGCACCGTTGCTGTAAGTTCTTGAGGTTCGAGTTCTCCCTGTTCAAATATCTCAGCTTTGCGTTCCCAAATAAGCTGAGCTGTCTCCGGAGCGACGTGCTTTTCAAATAACCTCATTAACTGCTGCTTTTCGTACTGTTCCCGCAGTTGCAAAGCAGTGCTAGATAAAATGAGGGTGCCGATAGGTGCGGCAATCGGAACCCACCAAAAAAAGAAGCCAAATAACAAAGCGGCAGCCCCAATCCAAATTATAGGCAAACCGAGAGCGATCGCCATTCTCTCTTTAACACCTCGGTTGCCCAGAACCAAGGCGGTAAGGGGGCCAATCCCCAACAATAACAAAATTTCTAGGAGTACCGGCAGCCGCTGCAGCAAGCGTTGATTGAGCAAATTGTCAACCAATGCTGCATATAAATAAACTCCCGCCGTAGTCTTGTTGAGAGGTGAAGATATCGGGTCTAAACCAGTAGCAACTATGCCCACTAAAACTAACTTATTAGTCAGAGCATCTGCGGGAATTCTACCTTCTACGACATCAACAAAAGCATAGGTAGGTAGATTTTCAGTTTTCCCCGGCCAGTTAACCCAGACTTTTTTTTCCTGCTTATTTTTGGACTGTGGGAGCAATACTGGATCTTGGGGATTAGCAGCATTGTACCTGTGAGTCATTGCTAAACCGAAATTAGGAATCCCGTTGAGAAAGATTTTTGACTCGCGGCTAATACCGTCGCTATCGGCTTCTTGGCTGATGTGGCCGACACCTGCGGCGGCTGCTTTTAAAGATGCTACTGGTTCTTCTTTAAGGGTTCTCGGGAGTACAACTTTGCCGTTGGCGGCGATTGCAACGGCTAAAATATCATCTTTCGGACTTGGATCGAGGAAAAGAATGTCAAAACCAACGGCTGTGGGGGGAGATTTTTTCAGTGCTTCTAGCAGTTGGGCATAGCGGTTACGAGGCCAAGGAAATTTACCGTATTCCTGCAAGGAATGCCGTTCGATAGCAATTACCACAATTCGCTGATCCCATCCGGGATTTGGCAAAATTCCCGATTCTCGAATTTGAAATAGCGTTTTGTATCCCAAATATTCAAGAGGTTTCCACATTCCCAATTGTAGCATGGCTACAGACATTATACCTACTACTGTCCCTGTGATCCAGGGAGGATTTGTGGTTATATGTTGCCGGAACCCGAGCAGTTTATTTTGTTTGATACGATCGATCCATTCTTTGAACTTCATGCAATTAATTTGACGCAATCATTGACATTCGAGTCCGAACTTCGATAGGAGTGGGAGTCATGAAGTTTTACAATACCCTAAGGGCGAAGGGTGGGGGCAAAATTTATTGATTTTGACTACCGAGATTCACCGCAAAATCCTTCCCACCTACACAAAATAATCAACCCTGATAGGACTATAGGATCTAACTCACGTCCTCAGAGACTGCCCGCGTACATTACTCGCGACGATAGGTTGTTTAGCGAACTGCGAAGCTGTAATGCCTTTCTGTGACTGACGGGCCTCGCACTACGATTTTGAGGCGGCGACTTGGAGGTAAAATTCCTTGGATTTTGAAGTTGCCATTTCGATCGATCTTAATCTCTTCGTTGTTGACATAAAGTGTGTCGATCGGGTTAATTTGACCGCTGAGGCTATAAATATTGCCGCTGAATCTCAACAACCTGCGGACTTTGAGTTTAGCTAGCCGAGGGCTCGCTGAGGGCGCCACTGGCGAGGTTTGAGGGAAAATAGTCGTGGCGTTGCCGCCGTTAACAACTACTTCCGAGTCGGTGTTGCCGGATACTACGACTGCACCTTCAATTGTTTCGACTGCGGTTTTGCCGCCACCGACGCTGACGCCAAAGGAGGTGCCGCGAACTCCAGCAACGCCTTCTGGGGTTTCAACCCTGACTGGGGCGGTTTTGGCAGACTTTTTTTGTTGGGCAATTTGACTGGATTTGCCAAGTCCGCTGAAGGTATTGAGGGCGACTATTTGGTTCGGCGGGATAATTGTTGAGGTGTTGGCTGCGGGAGTTGTCGCAGCAGTTTTGCCGATCGACAACCTGACTCGCCCCCTGCTGACAAAAATGGCTGTGTCTTTTTCACCGCCTGCACTGCTTGACAAATCCGATATTCTGACTGTGGTTTTTTCGGCAACTTCCACAACGCCGATGTTATTGTCGATGCCTAAACGGGCTGTGGAATTGGGGCCGGTGATGATTTCGTCTCCGGGGGCGAGTAGCCGATCGCCCACAACGGCTGGCCGCCCTTTAAAGCTGACTGTACCCCGAATTTCTTCTATTTCGAGCGATCGCGCGGCCGCTGTTCCCTGGGCGTTTATCGTCTCTGCTGGGGATGAATTAGCCGCCACTGTTGCCGGATTTGTTAGAGATTTTGAGGCTGTTGGCAGTGCTGGCGGTCGATCGACTGAGACAATTTTAGTAGTGTTGGACGGCTGTGTGGGGGATGGAGAAAGCGGACTGGCGATCGTCCCACGACTGAGTGACAGACAGGCGAACACAGCTAAGGACAAACTTAGGAGCGGAATTTTGGTCGATCGCCCACAGGTAAAAATTTTATTCATAATTTCAATTTTGTCATATTGAAGTTTCTAGACTTCCTTTCCTGTATCAGACACCCTAAATCCGGCAATCGTTCCACTTTTTATGCCGTAACACAGCAGCAAAAATAAACTTTATCAGCCTGATATTTTAGCATTAAATCTTTTTTTTATTGTCAGATTGTAGTAAACCGTTACAACATGACCGTTTCCTACAATCTGACATTCGGAAAATTTTGCAAGCTAGACTCCAAGTGCTTTACAGCATTAATCTTAGCCGATGTCAACGTTAGAAATACAAGATTTATATATAGCAAACCTAAAATTAATTACTGCTTCTGAATGTCTTTTGGCTTCTGCCGGAAGGATGACTAATTGGAAATAAATCCTGTAGTTGTGGCAATTAATAAAAAGATTGTTTTGGCGAAGGGATAAAAAATAATTATCTCCGTGGTGCGCGAGACTCTGGAAGTTGAGCTTGCCGCTGTGGAAGCTGATGAGGCAAACCCAAGCGAATCAGGGTAGACGATCGACCAACCGCGACTAGAATACCGTTTTTTAGGGAAAGTTGGTGGAAATTTCGATGGAAAATCATAGCGAGCGATCGCCTGCTGGTGTTGCTGTTCCGAAGTAGACGCCAAACTGTAAAATAAACGGTTGTATATAGGTTATATAGAGCAGGAGAACAATTTCAGTGGCAATAGAAGTAGGTCAGAGAGTTAAGGTGCGCCGTCTCAGAGATCGGATACCTCCAAATATAGTGGGTAAGATAAAGGAGAATCCCGTAGGCACTGTTGACGGATTCAAAATGGTTGACGGTAGTGGAGTAGGCGTGGTTGTCAAGTTTGAGGGTTTTGCGACTTGGTTCTTTGAAGATGAGCTAGAACCCGTTTAACAGATGTAGAAGGAAGAAGGAAGAAGGAAGAAGGAAGAAGGAAGAGGAAAAATTTTCCCAATTCTTCCCCTCTCCCACTCTCCCACTCTCCCACTCTCCTCTTCCTCCACTCTCCCCCCTCCCCCACTCTGGCTGAAGGTTGCGCTTAAATGTTAAAGAGTAAGCTTTGGCAGTGAGAACAGAAAATGGCTTTGATTTTGACATTTTTGGGCAAAGGCGGCACTGGCCGCAGTACGATCGCGATCGCAACAGCTAAAAAATACGCGGCTCAAGGCAAGCGAGTTCTGCTGCTCGGCCAAGATCCAGGCCCTGCATTGGGTATCCTGCTAGGGACTCCCCTGACTCTCAGCCCCCAGGAAATCGCCCCCAACCTCAAAGCAGTTCAGGTGCAAAGCGCGCCGCTGCTAGAACGCAGGTGGGACGAAGTTAAACAACTAGAAGCTCAATATGTCCGCACTCCGTTTTTCAAGCAGATTTACGGCCAAGAATTAGGGGTGTTGCCGGGAATGGACAGCGCGCTGGCGTTGAACGAACTTCGGGAATACGACGACAGCAAACAATACGATGTAATCGTTTATGACGGCAATGGCGGCATGGATACGCTGCGGATGCTGGGAATGCCGGAAATTCTGAGTTGGTACATCCGCAGGTTCCGTCAAGCTTTGGTAGATTCGGATTTGGGTAAAGCGCTTTCACCTTTTATTCAACCGGTTGTCAGTACGGTGTTGACGGTGGATTTGTCGGGAGACAATGCTTTTCAATCTACTAAGCAAGTCGATAATCTTTTGGATAAGGGTAAGGAAGCGCTGGCAGATCCGAACCGCACGGCGGCTTTTTTGGTGACGACTGGGGATGCAAGCGCGATCGCAACTGCCCGCTATCTTTGGGGAAGTTCTCAACAAGTTGGCTTGACTGTGGGCGGTGTCATTGTCAATCAAGCATCGGTTACAGAAGCTATTACTGCCGAGTTTGATCCTTTGACGGCTGTTTCGGTTCCGGCGCACAGTGACAATAATTGGCAGCCGCTAATTGATGCTTTGCCCGATTTTTCTCAGGCGGCAAAAGCTCCTAAACCGATTAACATAAACATTGCACAGCGTCAAGTTAGTTTGTTTTTGCCTGGGTTTGACAAGAAAGAAATTAAATTGATTCAATCCGGGCCGGAAGTGACGATCGAAGCGGGCGATCAGCGGCGCAATATTTTGCTGCCTCCGGCGCTAACTGGGAAGTCTGTTACTGGTGCTAAGTTCCTGAATGGTTACTTGATTATTTCTTTTTAGGGTAAGGAAGAAGGCACGACACGGATTTTGACACGGATACACGGATGAATTATCGAGTTCTCTAATATCATGTCTCGTTGATTCGCGATCGTATAATTTGTGCGATAGTAGATACTGTCTTGACCTGTCAAGGGGTAGCAGTCAAATAATTGGGGTCGAAAGGCTTTTGGGATTTTAAAATCCC
>NZ_JAUBTQ010000096.1:0-13622 GCF_036702515.1 Microcoleus sp. BROC3 | reverse complement strand
TTACTTGAACGGGTTAATTGGAAATCAGGGAAAAACTTCATAAGTATAATTACTCACTGCAAAAGTGACATGCTCCCTAGCTCATTGCCTTACGGGCACCTAGGATATTTTATTTTTTGTCGCGTCTGTCTACTTGTTAACTAATAACTTCTGACGAATGCCGCTTCTTCTCAATATATTGCTGGTGGTAATCCTCGGCCATATAAAATTCACCAGCAGGTTTGATTTCGGTGGCAATGTCTTTGTCGTATTTACCGGAAATTTGCAATTTTTGTTTGGAGAGGCGAGCGGCTTTTTCTTGTTCGGAATTGTGATAAAAAATCACAGACCTGTACTGTTCGCCTCTGTCGGGGCCTTGGCGATTGATTTGGGTAGGATCGTGACAGTTCCAGAATACATCTAGCAGTGTTTC
Source organism: Microcoleus sp. BROC3 (assembly GCF_036702515.1). NCBI lineage: Bacteria > Bacillati > Cyanobacteriota > Cyanophyceae > Oscillatoriales > Microcoleaceae > Microcoleus > Microcoleus sp. BROC3. The sequence continues at coordinate 13,210 of NZ_JAUBTQ010000096.1, read as the reverse complement.
GTAACTCACCTGCGATCGATCGTACTCTACCAGCACGGCTTCAGCGTGACCGGTGACTCTGGCGCAAACGTCTAGGTAGCACGGGTTGGGCCAGTGACCTCCTGTATAGCCCGCAGCAGTTGAGACAACACCCGCAACGGCGCGAAACTTGTGTTCAACTCCCCAAAAACAACCGGCGGCAAATGTGGCTTTTTCCATCGTGTTACTCATCGTATTGCGCTCAAACTCGGCACTAAATTATGCTTGACATATTCCCATTAGTGTGCATTCCCAAACCAATCGCGGTTGTACGTAGTTTAGCAAATATTGTCGTGCTTTCTCCAAAGGCTCTAAGGGCGATCGACTAATTCCTCCTGCCAAAAATTGCTGCCAGTAACAGTGCTGTAAATAATCGATTAACCACAACTGAGATTCAGTATCTAAAGTTTTATCAATTTCCTTGGCCAATTCCAAAGCAGACCGCAGGTTTTGAGGCAACTGCTTCACCTTTTGCAGCAAATCATCGGGTATTGATTGCAGTTGCTGCCAAATAGAAATTGCCTCCCCAGGACTTCCCTGAGCCATCCCCATTACCTCGGGATGATCTAAAATCTCCGCGAATCCCGCTTGCTGCAAAACTTGTGCCATTGCTTGGGGATTTAGCCGAGAAAACTGGATTTTTTGACAGCGGGAAATTAAAGTCGGCAGCAAAGCTTCCACAGTCGGAGCAATTAAAACGAGCGCTGCTTTTCCCGGTTCTTCCAATGTTTTCAACAAGCCGTTAGCGGCTCCCTCACCCATTGTTTCTGCTTGTTCCAAAACTACGACTGAACGCGCAGCTTCTAGCGGTGGTCGGCTGAGAAATTCACCGATTTCTCGAACTTGTTCTAAGCGAATTTGTGGCGGTGCTTTCCGCTTTAAACCGGCTTCCTCTGCTTCCTTTGGTGTAAGCCGTTTGCCTTGGTTCATATAAGTTGGTTCTACCCAAAGTAAGTCTGGATGATTCCGCTGCCGCACGCGATTTTGCACGGAGGCTATTAATCTAGTTTCGGGAAGATTGGCTGAGAATAAAAGTTCGATGAAAGACTGAGCGGCTAAACTTTTGCCGATGCCGTTAGAGCCGACAAATAAATAACCAGGAGCAATTCGGTTGCGCTCGACTGCTTGTGTTAGCAATTCTACTGCTTGCTCTTGTCCGATTAATGATGTGAAATAATTCATGTTTGCGGAAGAATGAAGTTCGGCAACGAGCAATGTACGGGATGTAACGGATGAAGGATCAAGGAGGAAAATCTAGGGTTTTAGCAATTAAGTACATCCTAACCGTCGGCGCGGCTACTATAATACCAAAAGGTTATTGTGGTTTAAGGGACTGCTAAATAATTGTTTTGAGTTAAGAATGTTAAATTGTAAGTTCTTGGAGCCGGACAGGGCATTGCCGTGTCTCTACACATTATCTAGCGCTATTTTTCAGAAGAGGTATTATTTAAATATCCCCAAGCTTCTAACCTGCTAGTTACAATAGTTTGAATTTCCTGAGCCACTTCATATTCAGGGCGATCGCCATTGATCCGGACAATTCGAGATTTATTTTCCCGGGCTAACTCCGCAAAACCTTGCTGTACAAGGCGGTGAAACTTCAAATCTGCTTGCTCGATCCGATCGCACCCTCCCCGGGCCCTTACCCTCGCCAAACCCGCCTCCACATTAATATCCAGCCACAAAGTCAGATCGCTTTCCAAGCCGCCGGTGGCAATGTCATTCAACTGCTTAATTAAATTTAACTTAAGACCGCGGCCGTAGCCCTGATAAGCAATCGTAGAGTCAGTAAAGCGATCGCATAAAACAATTGTTCCCTTGGATAACTCGGGTTTGAGAAAAGTTTCGACGTGTTGAGCGCGATCTGCAGCGTACATGAGTAATTCTGCTCGATCGCATACCAATTCTCCCGAATCTTGTTTTAGCAGCAAATGTCGCAGTCCCCTTCCCAACTCAGTACCCCCCGGTTCGCGAGTAGCCACCAACCGGACTGTCAGAAAGCAACTTGCTTGCAGCCAATGTATCAGCCGCTGCATTTGCGTAGTTTTACCCGCACCTTCAACCCCCTCAAACACGATAAGTTTGCCCTTCATTGCCCTAACTTCCCACCGGAATAAAATAAATCCATATTGTTCTGTGCATCTCTTCTAGGTTCGGTATGATAATAAAGTCTAAATGCCTCACGGCTGGAGTTGTCTATGGCTCGCTATACTGGTTTTTTTATCGTTGCCGTTCCGATCGACCGTCTCCGTCAATCCCTGATTGAAATTTTAGAGTCATGCAATCTTGATATTATCTACAATACAGGAGATTCCGTCATGGCTCGCGAACTTCCCGGTCAAGTTTCTATTGCCAAACTTGTCACTGCAGAAGTCCTAATTGAGAAAAACACGGCTAGCGACTCAGAGGTTCGCATGAACTTCGTGATTAAAAACGAGGAACTGCCCCTGCAAACCAATAACCACTGCCGTCAAATGTTCGAGCTAGTGAGTCGTTCAATTATGAACAACAATAATTGGCGGCTCTTGGAAAGTATGGCACTTTAGCCATCAGTCAGTCAATTTGAGGTGTGAGATTTTCGATTGACTCTACAGATGAATCAGGGGGTTCTAACTAACGTCGAAACTTCTTGGCTCTCGACTCCTGGTGTGAGGGGTTTGTCTCCCTCTTGGGAGGAGGTCATCAGTCATTAATTTCTAACTAATGACCGATGACCTCCTACTTTTATCTGTCATCCATCAATTGAAGCTCGAAATCCCCGGCGCAAAAACAAAGAATTTGTCACAACGCTAACAGAACTAAACGCCATAAATGCTCCGGCCGCCGCAGGACTAAGTATAATTCCGGTTGCAGGCAGCAAAAGACCGGCTGCAACCGGAATTCCCAGAGTATTGTAACCAAAAGCCCAAAATAAATTTTGGCGAATCTTATTGAATGTAGCGCGCCCCAGCTCGATCGACTCAACAACATCCATCAAAGCATTTCGCATCAGCACAATGTGAGCAGTCTCAACTGCGACATCAGTGCCGCAGTGCAAACCGATACCGACATCCGCTTGAGCCAAAGCCGGGGCGTCATTGATACCATCCCCCACCACAGCCACTTTACAGCCTTGGGCTTGCAAAGTCGCGATCGCCCGAGCCTTCCCCTCCGGCGGCACCTCGGCCAAAACATCAGCCGCCGCCAAACCTAACTGCTGCGCCGTCACCGCCGCCGCCGAGGCTGTATCTCCAGTCAGCATCATCACCCGCAATCCCATGCCCCGCAAACGTTCCACCGTCGCCTTAGCATCCGGTCTCAGAGTATCTTTTAGCCCGATTACCCCCAGCAAAACGCCCCCAGAAGCCACGTAAACCGCCGTTTTGCCTTGCAAAGACCCCGACAATTCCGTCGCCACAGCGACCCCCTGCTCCTTCATCCACTCGGCATTCCCCGCGAACACCCGCCGGCCCTCCACCAAAGCAGAAACCCCGAATCCCGGTTCCGTGCAGAAATCCTCAGCAGCTAGCAGCGGCAAACCTTGCTGTTGAGCTTCCAGCAAAATCGCTGCGGCGATGGGATGAGAAGCGCCCCTTTCCACCGCCGCCGCAATTTGCAGCAGTTTTGAGTCAACCGCAGTGCCAGAAACTCCATCAATTGTGGAACAGGCATCTTGCCTGTTGCCAGAAACCCCATCAATTGTGGAACAAACATTTTGCCTGTTTCCAGAAAATCCATCAATTGTGGAACAAACATCTTGTTTGTCTCCAGAAACCCCATCAATTGTGGAACAGGCATCTTGCCTGTTTCCAACATTAATATCTGAGTTCAAATCCCACTCCGAATTATGGAAAATCGGCAAATAATCTGTGAGTGTGAGATTTCCCGTTGTCAGAGTGCCAGTCTTATCAAAAACCACCGTATCTAATTGATGCACTCGTTCTAAAACATCACCACCTCGAATTAAAAGTCCGCGCTCCGCCCCGATGCCTGAACCGACTAAAATTGCTGTTGGGGTAGCCAGTCCCAAAGCGCAAGGACAAGCGATGACTAAAACTGCGATCGCCAATTTCAAACTTAACAGCAAAGGCGATTGATAATGGATAATGGATAATTGATTTCCCATGTTCATTGCCACGTGTCCCATATTCATTGCCCCGTGTCCTAAAAGCACAGAAGGCCAAATATGAGTCCCGGCAAAATACCAAAATAGGAAAGTTAAAACCGATATCGCCATTACCCCATACACAAAATATCCCGCGACAGTATCAGCTAAATTTTGAATCGGCGCTTTGCGAGTTTGGGCTGCCTGCACCAAAGCCACCATTTGAGCTACAGTTGTTTCCTGACCGGTGCGAGTTGCCCGCATCACAATTGCCCCGGATTTATTGATAGTTCCCGCCGCAACTGTATCTCCTGGCTGCTTCAAAACCGGCAGCGATTCGCCAGTCAGCATCGACTCATCTATGGTTGTTTTGCCTTCGGAAACTTCGCCGTCTACCGGAATTTTTTCCCCGGGCAAAACTTGCAGCCATTCTCCGACTCGGACGCGATCGGCTGGAATTTCAATGTATTGTGGATCGTAGACCTCTGATGTCGAGTTTAAAGGCAATTCTTCCGATCGCAAATCTAAACTCGGGAGTTTAAAATCAACTAAGCGGGCTGTCGCCGGTTGCAATGCGATTAAAGCTTGCAAAGCTGAGGCAGCGCGCCGTCTAGCTTGCTGTTCTAGAGTTTTGCCCAACAAAATAAAGCCAAGCAGCATCACCGGTTCGTCAAAAAAGCACTCCCATCCCATCCGTGGAAACAGCAGCGCGGCGTTGCTAGCGGTGTAAGCTGTGACAGCGCCTAAAGCTACTAAAGTATTCATGTTGGGTGCATTTCGCCACAAACTGCGGCACCCGTCAACGATAATCGGGCGGCCCGGTAGCAGCAATGCTAGGGTGGCGAGTCCCCAGTGAAACCAAATATTGCTGAGAATTGGGGCTTTTGTGCCGAGTACGTGACCTAAACCGGATAGAATAATTAGGATTAGGGCGATCGTCAATTGCTTAATTTGCTGTCGAATTTCTTGCCGCCGCCGTTCAATTGTTGCCGCTTCTGCTTCCCGCTGATTTTCACCTAAACGAGACTGAGAGGGAAATCCATTATCAGTTAATTTTTTCGCTAAAGCCTCTGCATCCACAGCCCCCGGTTGACACTCAACCGTCGCGACTTCTACGGCCAAGTTTACGCAAGCTGAAATTACGCCTGAATACTGCATTAGTTGGCGTTCAACAGCTTTTGCGCAGCCGGCACATTTCATCCCCCCGACATCGAAAGTAACAAGTTCTGGCGGTGATTCTTTAACTGGTATGATTTCTGGTTGAATTTCGGCGATTGTTTTGGGGACAAATTGCATGGTTGTTTTTCGGTATAGATTAGAATATTTCGGTGCTTGTGAAAGGGTTTAATGCACTTTTTAGACAAATGTCTATATTTTTATCATAGATAAAGTTTGTGGCATCTTCCAAAAGTGTTAGTTTTTTTTAATTCTTCTTCATCCCTGGCGGTTTCAACCGCCAGTTTATAGATGTTTTCAGTTGAGTGAAGTACAGATATCGGGTAGGGACACGGCAGTGGCTATACGTATCAACTTAAATTTGAAACCCCGCGATGAATCTCGCTTTTAGCTGAGTCTCGATCTCCCTTCTTCATGGCAGAGTTGTTTCGCTGTCAAATTTATCAACTTATCTAACCCTTATGCTGTAACGTGTTCAGATATTTCCTGGTAATAAGGTCAAAATTATTAAAAACTCCTCTTCCTGACGGGGAGATGCTTTGTCAAGACGCTAATCGGAAATTGAATCGTAAAATAAAACCGCCCTCTGCAGTCGCTAGTTCTTCGCAATAAAGTCATACCCTGTTGCTCATTTCCCGTACCCCGTTCCCTCTTTCTTCTAATAACTGAGTTCTCAGTTGCGAGGCGGGAATAATTACGTTAAAGCCTACCACCAAATGCTCAGCCCGGAATAGAAATCACAAACTCCGAACCCTGCCCCAAAGAGGAATTCACTGCTAACGTACCTCCATGTTTTTCCACAACAATTTGGCGGGTTATCGACAATCCTAATCCGGTTCCTTGACCCACAGGCTTGGTTGTGAATAAGTGGTTAAAGATGTTTTCCTTGACTGAGTTCGACATCCCCACTCCATTATCCTTAATGCGAATTAAAACCTGATTTTTAGATGCGCTTAGAGCAGTTTGAACCGTGATTTGATTAGGTAGGGCTTTAATTTCATTAAAACTGCGCCCCTTATTTGACTCCTCCAGAGCGTCAATGGCATTAGCCAGTACGTTCATAAATACCTGGTTCAACTGTCCGGGAAAGCATTTCACGAGGGGCAAGTTACCATACTCTTTCACAACTTCAATGGCAGGGCGAAACTCGCTGGCTTTTAAACGGTGCTTGAGAATCAGCAGAGTGCTTTCGAGTCCGTCGTGAATATTGAAAGCAACTGGTCGATCGCTATCAGCCCTGGAAAACGTTCTCAAACTCGTACTGATATTGCGAATGCGCTCGACTCCCTCCTTCATTGAGCCAATCAATTTCGGCAAATCTTCTCGCAAATACTCTAAGTCTATATCCTCAATTTCTGCTTCAATTTCCACTCCCGGATGGGGAAATGTTTCTTGATAGAGGTCAATCAAGTTGAATAAATCCCCCACGTAGTCTTGAGCAGGTTGCAAGTTGCCGGCGATAAAGCCTACGGGATTGTTAATTTCGTGTGCTACCCCTGCCACCAGATTGCCGAGAGCAGACATCTTCTCACCCTGCACCAATTGCAACTGCATCTGTTTGAGATCGTGAAGATAAAGCTCTAGTTTTTGGGCATATTCCTGAGATTGTTGATAAAGCTGTTGAGATTGCTGATACAAGCGGGCGTTTTCCAGCGAGATGGCTGCTTGGGAGCACAGGATGTTGAGGAGGGCGACGCGATCGCCAGTAAATGCCCCCGTCGTCAGATTATTTTCCAAATACAGAATTGCCATCATTTTGCCTTGATGGATAATCGGAGTACATAGGATGCTCTTAGGTTGCTGCTGCTGTATATACGGGTCAGAAGTAAACATTAATTCAGTCTTTACATCATCGAAAACTATGGTTTTCTGGGTGCGTTTGACGTAATTAATCACAGTCTGGGGAATTGATTGACTCTCCTCCACCCCAATAGTTTCTTGCAGCATACAGCCTTGGCGATCGCTACAGTAGACGGCGATTTTCCAGTTATCATCTTCTTTCAAAATCAATACTCCTGTTTGAGCGCCTGCATTCTGAATCGCCACTTGCATCAGGGTAGTGAGCAATTGTTCGAGCTTAATTTCGCTAGACAAAGCTTGATAAGCTTTGATAACAGTTGGTAAATCTATTACTGTGGTACTCGTACTGCCAGCAATTGTTTGGCGACTACTAGAAATCAATGAAGTGTGACTGGATGTAGTACCTTCCTCAAACGAACGAGCTTTCTCCTGTTTGAAGATAGGAGCCAGAAGTTCGGGATAGCGTTGTTCTAGAGCGTCGATTTTTGCTTTCGCTCCCCAACGAGCATAAGCATAGTAAGCATCTATTAGATATACCTGGGCAATTTTTTCTTTCCCCCATGCCAGGTAGAATTTAGCAGCCAATTCATTTGCCAGAGCTTCGTCGTTGAGATAATCGTTTTCTTTAACCAGAAAAATGGCGCGATCGTAACTCTCCATCGCCTGCACATTTTCACCCAGCACTCGGAACAGTTCGGCTTCCACTAGGTAAAATTTGTGCGAGAAATTCATGGGGGCGTGATGCGCCCATTTATCAAGGGTTTCCTGGTTGCTTTTCACTTTTTGGAGATGTTCTTGTTTCTCTTCGGATGAACCCAAATCAGTACAAACTCCCAGCCGTGCTAGAGAGTCATAAAAGTAGAAAATCGGTACGTTGAGCATACCCGTCACCGCGTCTAAATACTGTTCGGCTTGCCGAGCATTTTCTAAAGCTTGCTCTGTTTCTCCAAACAGGTAACATACAAGCAGTTTGTGAAAATAAAAATAGTGGAGTCCGTTTCGGTCGTTTGCTTGGATGTGAAATGGGAGCATTGTTTCTTCATTGTAGGCGTCACCCACAAATTGACAGGGATTTTCCGATCGCCCAAGCAGATTTAATAAAGCCTGATGAACAATTTGAGTGTAATTTAACGCTGCTTCTTGTTTGAATTGAGCCAGCGCATGGCAGTAGGTGGCTACTTCCTCTTCGAGTTCCGCGATTTCTCGACCGATTAAATATGAATATTGAGAGATTTCTTTGGCTGAATATCCCAATTCTAGCTCTCCGGTTTCCAGTCCTATCGCGTAACCCTCTTTTAAAAGAGGGATGGTTTCTTTAACATGATGTTTGCCATGTATGATGTGAACGCCGACTGTATAAAATACTTTAGTTTTGAGGTAATTGGCGTTAAATATATCAACAATATTTAACGCCAATTGCCCAAATTCAAACCCTGTTTCAATATCTTGAACTACACCGCTTAAGACCAATCCATACAAGCCGTAAGCAAAGGCAGATAAGGGAGCATTTCCATAACTAACCGACAAATGAACCATTTCTACAATAACCAGTGGCAGGAGAAGTGGAGCCGTGATGTAGGCTGGAGAAACTAAACCTGATAGAATCCGCAATGCTGCTTGCTTTTGGAGATTTTCCATTTCTGGCAAATCAATAAAGTCCGCGATTTTTTTCCCCGCAAAAAGTGACGCGGTTTGTTCTAATCGCTGCTGAATATCTGCCGGAGTTGGATTTTGTGGAAAGCAGATTCCCAAGAGTTTGAGAACTGCTAACCCCATCTCAACGGCTTGTTTGGGTTTGACTTGCGCCGTACAAGCAGAAAGCTCGATTTCATAGACTTTCACCTTATCTAGCAGCGTTCTTGCATTGTGTAGGACTAAATCAGCTAATTCCTCCATGTCCTGAAAATCATAGCTCAGGTATGCGGTTTCTGCCGCTAATACGTGCAGTTCGAGGGCTGTTTCATAGTGAGTTTGCCAGCTATCGGGAGCTAGGATTTGCCTGCCAAAACTTAAATATTTGCGTGCAGCAGCATAAGCAGTAGCCGTCTTCGCCTTGCGTCCCGCGATCAAATTCAACTCAGCCAGTTGGTAACGCTTTGTTGGTTCGGCAATTAAATCAACACCATAATTCAACTGGTTGACTATATTAAAAATTTGCTCTTCCTTTTCAGTTGTCGGAGTATTAATCAACAAAAGTTGACCAATATTGAGGTGAGTGGATTGTTTCTGGGATTCGGGAATCAGAACGTAAGCTGCTTGCTGTACGCGATCGTGCATAAATTTGTAATAACAGGAGTCTGGATTCGGGAACCACGAGTCAGAAGTATTGCTTTCTCCTTCTGAATTCTGATTTCTGAATTCCAACTCCTCTGAAGTGAAAAACTTATAAACTTCAGTCAGTGGGAGAATCAATCCTGCTTGCAAAGCAGGCCACAAGTTTGCTGCCGTCTCCGAAGAAGATTTTTCACAAACGACCGCCAGCGTATCTAAATCGAATTGGTTGCCAATGCAGGCAGCTAACTTTAAAACTTCTTGCGTCTGGGGTGGCAACTTTTGCAATTGAAGCGCCATGAACTCTACAACATCATCTGTCAGGGCTAAGGTGCGCACGGCAGTAATATCGCACTGCCAATACCGAGCCTCAAAATTAAACGTAATTAACCCATCTTCATGCAAAGATTTGAGAAATTGCGTGCTGAAAAATGGATTGCCTTGGGTTTTTTGATCGACCAGTTCTGTTAAAGGCATAGCCAACGCTTTAGAACAAGCTAAGGTATCGGCAATCAAACAATTCAAATTGAAGCAATCGAGCGGCGGGAGGGTAATGGTGTTTACCGTAGCTCCGGTTTGTTGAATCTCGGATAATGTCAGCACCAAAGGGTGTACGGAACTGACTTCGTTATCTCGATACGCTCCAATTAACAAGAGATAGTGGCGATCGCGATCGCTCGTCAGAAGTTGAATCAAGTTCAATGAGGCTGAGTCGGCCCATTGCAGGTCATCTAAGAAGATGACCAGGGGATGTTCTTGGGTTGTGAAGAGTTGAATGAACTTCTCAAATAACCTATTGAATCGATTTTGGGCAGCACTGCCGGAAAGTTCTGGTACGGGGGGTTGCTCTCCGATAATCCGCTCTAGTTCGGGAATTACCTCAACAATTACCTGAGCATTCTCGCCCAATGCTGTCAGGATTTGGGTCTTCCACTGCTCAACTTTAGCGTCGGTTTCACTCAACAATTGACCCATTAAATCGCGAAAAGCTTGTACAAAAGCTGAGAAGGGTTGGCTGCGCCCAAATTGGTCGAATTTGCCTTTAATGAAGTAGCCTCTAGCTCCCACGATGGGCTTGTGAACTTCGTTCACTACTGCGGTTTTGCCAATTCCGGAGAAGCCAGCCACGAGTATCATTTCGGCGCTTCCTGCACTCACGCGATCGAAGGCTGCCAGTAGGGAGAATACTTCGTTCTCTCTACCGTATAATTTTTCGGGGATAGTAAAGCGATCGCACAAATCTCGCTGTCCTAGTTTAAAAGAGGTAATTTCTCCACTTTTTTGCCACTGGTACAAACAAGTTTCTAAATCGTACTTGAGTCCGATCGCACTTTGATAGCGATCTTCAGCATTCTTTCCCATCAGTTTGCTAACAATTTCAGACAGCACCAATGGAACGCTTTTGTTGAGTTGATGGACTGGGATAGGCTGCTTGGCAAGGTGACAGTGTACTAACTCTATCGGATCGTCGGTTTGGAAAGGCAACTGTCTCGTTAGCAGTTCGTAGAATGTCACTCCCAGAGAGTAGAAATCCGTGCGGTAATCAATCCCTCGGTTCATCCGCCCAGTTTGTTCGGGAGATATGTAAGGTAAAGTGCCTTCAAGGACATTGGGATTTTGAATTTCTTGGGTTTGGCGGGGCAAGAGGGAAGCGATGCTGAAGTCAATCAGCTTGACTTCTTTGCTGGCAGGGTTAATTAAAATGTTGGCGGGTTTGAGGTCTTTATGGATGATGTGGTGGCGATAAAGTCCGTCGAGCGAGTTGGCAATTTGAATGGCAATCGGAAGAAACTCGCTAATGGGCAAGCCTTTGAGGAGTTCGTTGCTCGCGAACACTAGACTAGCGAGATAGCTACATAAGGAAATTCCGCCAAAGTCTTCCATCACCAGAGCATAGTGGTTGTGATAAGTCTCCAGGCTGTATGCCTTGACAGTGCCGGGGATCTCTAAGTTTTTAGTAATGACGTACTGGTTGCGGAAGTGAACCAGTTCGTTGAAGCGGGGAAAGTCATTTCGCAGCAGTTTGATAGCGACTGGCTGCCCATTTGAACACCGAAAGCCGCGATAAACTAGAGTTCGATTGCCTGCGTATATTTGCTCGTTAATGTGATATCCTAGAAAAATATTTGTTATGCTAGCCATACCTACCTCTTCCTACTGCTGCTGTCAAGCTTGAAGCTTTTTAGAGTTACTATCTACTATTTTCGCTCTATCTGCCGTGCTATTCATTAATTATATGGGTTTTAATCTACTTTGTAGATTAAATTATGAAAGTGCGAGTTGAAAACAAGAATTGATTTTTTTATGTAAGAGCTGTTGATACTGGAGTTGAGACTAAGTACAAAATGACTCAGGTAAAGCTGATTGAACGACAGCAGTTCAGGGAAGAGGAACTTCAGAGGCTAATCATGTATGTAAGAGTGTTTTTGAAACCGATGCTTGAAGGCGATGCTTGAATGCGATCGCCTACACGTAGTCTTGCATAGTAAGTATAATTAAAACTTCCACTATATAGATTCAAGGGGCGCTATACTTATGAATAAAATACTATAGTTTTCCAATATGATTGGAGAGTTTTTTAGATAATAAAATAGTTTTTATGACTGGCGCGAGATCTTCTTTGTCTCATCATATTATTAAATCTTTATCTAGAGAAACTTTGTCAGTATTCTTTCCTAATGATTTATTTCTATTTTTCGGAAAAACTATCTAATCGGCACTTCAAAACTCTGTATAGCTGACAGCACATTGACTCGGGAACTGACGGTAGATAGTCCCACAATCCCGATCGCAAGAGTTTCCTATTTTTTACCAATATCTACTCGTACAAATTCCTGAATAAAATACATCAATGGGTACCCCTTGCCACTGCTTGTTACCATGAAAGCTTACAAATGACCGCATTTTCGGTTTTTTCGTACTTAGTATGCTAAACTGTTATGAAAACAGCGAGTGTTTAAGTTAAATATGAAAAGATTAATGACAAAAATACTGAATCTACCTGGTGTAATGGTAGAGGATAGCTTAGAGACAGAAAAAACAATTACTTGATCCGTTATCGTCAAAAATAAAACAGTATTTTGCCCAAGATGCCGACAAACAAGCTGCCGTATTTATCAAAAAAAACGCATTTAGTTATAGATTGGCAAATCACTAATAGATAAGTAATTCTCAAAGTAAATCGCCGACCGTTTAAGTGTAAATACTGTAAAAAACCTTTTAGCGAACTCTTAGATTTTGTTAAAAATCGCAAAAAGCTTACTCAAACATACGCCGTAAGTATGAGGAAATAAGTTATTAATAAGAATACCAAAAATAATCAATAAATTAACAGCCGAAAAAGTTTAATTAATGGTTATGGCAGCAGTTATATGATGAAGGTTGATATTGAGAAACTTTGCCCATGGTGTAACCATTCTGCTAGCTCTATGCTGTGAAATTCACGCGGAGCCAACAATTACTAATTTATATCTTTTTAACAGTCGAATAACTGGACGTAACACTTGTTGCTGTTCGGCTAAATTAGGAGCCCCATGTTTATCTAAGAGTGTCCAGAATATGGGAAAAGGTCTTTTTTGATAAATCGCACTTGCGATTAGCACATTATACTCCTTTCATTGTGTTGTGTCCAATGCAACGATTAATTGAGTCCCAGCTTGAATCTGACGGGATATCACCTCTTACACGATCGGGAACCAGAGTACAAGTATGTCGAGCGCTTTAATCTGTAAAAATCCGGCGTTGCTGAGTTAGAGTATGAATAGGAGGAATAATTTATGCAATGCAAGCGAATGTAAATCAACCCATATCCGTAAAAACGGCAAGAAGAAAGGAAAACAGAATCACATTTGTGTCCAATGT
>NZ_JAUBTQ010000095.1:0-14177 GCF_036702515.1 Microcoleus sp. BROC3 | reverse complement strand
CAAAAATGGATTCAAGCCACCCAAGAAGTTGAAAAAGCTCGATTTGCCATACCGATAACCAGGCTGACGAGTATCAAAAGTTTGTGCGTTGATGAACTTGCTGCTGAAAAGTTTGCTCTCTACATTGCCCAACGGGTGCAGCAGCAGATTAATCAGGCGACTTGTCCCGAACACTTCACGGATGAAGAATGGGAACAGCAAAAACAATTAGTGGGTGAAGCGATCGTACTGATGGACAGTTACTTAGAAAGTCCTAGTTACGAAAGCAGGCAATCTCTCAGAAATTTATTGAGAGACATTGATGGCTTGCAAGGGGATGACTACCGCAATTTTAGGTGGACAACGGTGCGTTTTGTCCGCAGTGGAGATTTACTCAAGCTAGAGTATGCACTGCGCTGTTTTGTAGAGACAGATTTCCCCTATTGGGCTTACAAACTAGCTAGAGAATATGTAGAAGGCTATGGATTGCAGTCTGGTTCGGGTATCGTGGCTGAATCCGTACCCATGTTGTTAGAAGTCGCAGAATTTTGGTGTCAGTATTATTTCGATAAGAGTTTGAGTGATAAATTTCCCGAGCGCGAATGTTAGGAACGATCGCCACCTATCTTAAATATTTTCCCACAAAAGGCGTCGTCGTGCGCTTAGGCGAGAAAATAACCAATGCTGGTGTTTTTTGATGGGCGATTGACAGACGGCGCAGTCAATACCCTTAAAGAGGTTGTTCTACTTGTTCGAGATTACTAATTATTGCTTCTAAGTATTCTTTATTGAGAGAACTTAATAAGTATCCGCTAATTTTTCCTGTTTTTTGAGAAATTTCTGCTAGTAATAAACTTTGAATCTTCTTCAAAAAATCTAGCTCATCAACTAAATTTTTCGCAAAATTTGGGCTGCTATATCTGTTTCTTAGACAATAAAAAATATAGCCCATATCCTGATAAGGCAATATCAAAAATGTTTTTATAAAATCTTCGGGAGGTAAATATTTCAAGATGGGATAATCATAATAAGATTTTTGCCCTAAACTATCGAAATTGCTGCCAGCATTAAAAAATATTGTATGTTGAAACATAGCGATGTTATTTTGCATCATATCTAGTATCTTTTTAGCTTCATTGGGTATATTTTGAATCCTTACCTCTTCTTGACATTGCTTAATATAATTATCAAATTCTTTAAAGCCTGGATCGTCTTTACTGTTAAATTCAATACTCATATAAATATCTCCGAATGGATTAGAACGATACTCTGTATCTAGCCTGCCAGAATTCTTTAGTTGATCAATATATTCTTTAGCTTCATCAATAATAGATTTTTTGTCCTTGTTGTATACCTTAATATCAGAAAATAGTAAGAATAATCCGGTAATATGCTTGATTATTCCAATATCTTCAAAAGCCCTATTCAGATACTCTGATTTAACTAGATCAAGTGTTTTATCGAATTCTCGATCGGTAAGCATAGTATAACGCAACAATTTCATCCAATTGGGTGCGTTTTCCTCTTGGAAAAATTTGGAATTTGGCAGTGATTCTTCAAAATATTGCCGATCGATCAGACCTTTGTCAAAAAAAGCTTCCCATCATAATAAGCTTGGGTACACTCCATAAAAAGCTCGTAATCCACTAAAGTAATAGGAGTTATAAAGCTTTTGATACTTTTTGAATATAGAATCTTTATGTTCAGTATTTTCAGTATTGGCATTATTCTTTTCTGTTAAATTACTATGATTATTGCGCCTTATCTCTGACATAATTTCTTTAGCTAACTCCTGATCTATTCGACTAATTTCTTGGGGATGAAGTCTTGCACAAGCAATTTCAATAGAAAAAATTATTAATAGTTCTAAGACTTCTTCTACTAATTTTGATTTATTCTGAGCTTTTTCTGGTAAGCCTTCAAAGATTCGTTGAAAATCTAAGATTACTTGGTTCAAAATTCTTAAATTTTTACATTCTGCTTGCAGGTACAACTCTTGAAGGAGAGCCAAGTTTTTTGTCAAAATTTCTTTGACTTGCGAATTAGATATTTGATTGATGGTTGTATGTAATGCCCCTGACAAATCAGGAAAAACATCAAAAGTTTTCCCAATTAGTTTTTCCTTGGTTTTGTTGTATTTTTCTTGTTTGTCTCGATCGTTATTTATTTCATCTTCATTTGCAATTATGACTACTTTTAAGTTTTGGGAATCTACAAAATTATTGATATATCCCAATATATTTTCAATATTTATGCTACAACGTTCTAAGTCATCAAATATTAAAAGGCTAAATTGAGAATCCTCAAATTTTTTAAGTATCTCTATCTCGGGAATAGAAAAATTCCACATTCCATCTTGTTGACCATCATTGTCTAAATCAATTTTTAATGTGCCTTTTAGCAAACCTTTAACGATTTGACCCGCTATTACCATCCCTTTAGAGGCAAGTAAAGGATTCAATTGTTTAAAAAGACTGTCTTCTATTTCTGAATAATTAGTGATGCCGTATAGGCTAACATATAAAGATTTTTTACCTTCTGTTTTTAATTTTTCACGATACTGATTTATAAACCATGTTTTGCCACAACCCCATTTTCCTTTAAGCAAGATAGCGAATTTAGGGGACTGAGGTAATTCACAGTAATAGTCTAAGTATTGTTCAATATGCTGATTTGGCTCAGAAATATACTGATTATTTGTGCTAGTTATTTGGTCTGGCATAAGTTTTTTTGTTGGTAAAATGAATAAGGTCAAGAAGTATCAATCATTTAATTCGATCGACCGTCCTGCAATAATCTTTATTTTATCAGTCGCCGTAAAGAATTGTACGATCGCCTATTTTGCTTAACGCTCGCCTATTATATCACTATCACTGCATTAGTCTTCAACATCATTGGGCAGGAAGTAGGCTGATACAGCGAGTCAAGAGCGAGCGAGCGCCACCAAATGCCAGCAGTACCCCAGACATTCCACCAGGAGGGCAAAACCGAAAATGCAGCGTTGCCATCGCATTGACCTAATCCCCCACCTTCAGCAGTAGCTAGAGGGTCAAACCTTCAAACTGGAGTACAAGCAGCAGATAGATTTTGGCTGCATATTTCCAGCAAAACCATATTCAAGCTAAACTGATAATCGCCCTAATTTTTAGAATTATCTATGGGACAAGAAAGCGCAATATGATATCAGGGGAAATCAAAAGTAAAATAGATAAAATCTGGGATGCCTTCTGGTCGGGTGGTATCTCCAATCCCCTCGAAGTCATTGAGCAGATTACTTATCTGCTGTTTCTGCGTCGTCTCGACGATTTACATACTCTGGAAGAAAACAAAGCTAATCGGCTCAAGCGCCCAATGGAACGCCGGATTTTCCCAGAGGGGGAAGATATCAAAAAACGCTCCTACGATGATTTGCGTTGGTCGAGGTTCAAGAATTTTGCACCCAAGGAGATGTTTGAGGTCGTCAACGATCATGTTTTCCCTTTCTTGCGGACTTTGGGGGGGGATGATTCGACTTACGCGCACCACATGAAGGATGCCCGCTTCACAATTCCGACACCGGCCCTGCTTTCTAAAGTGGTGGATTTGCTCGATGGTGTACCGATGGAAGACAGGGACACTAAAGGCGACCTTTACGAGTATATGTTGGGCAAGATTGCCTCCGCTGGACAAAACGGACAGTTTCGCACACCGCGCCACGTTATTCAGTTGATGGTGGAACTGACTGCACCCAGTCCAGGCGATGTAATTTGCGATCCAGCTAGTGGGACTTGCGGTTTTCTGGTGGCTGCTAATGAATATCTGCGATCGCATCACCCGGAAATTCTGCGCGATACCAAGATGAAGCAACATTTTCACTATAAGATGTTTCATGGGTTCGACTTTGACAATACCATGCTGCGGATTGGCAGTATGAATATGCTTTTGCATGGGGTAGAAAACCCGGATGTGCGCTATCAGGATTCGCTGGCACAGGAACATTCTAGTGATGCAGAATCTTATAGCCTTGTCCTCGCTAATCCACCCTTTGCTGGTTCGTTGGACTATGAGAATACGGCTAAGGACTTGCAGGCGATCGTCAAAACCAAGAAAACTGAATTACTATTTCTGGCTCTGTTTTTAAGATTGCTGAAAACAGGGGGACGGGCAGCGGTGATTGTGCCGGATGGTGTGCTTTTTGGTTCTTCTAAGGCACACAAGGAACTGCGCCGCCTGTTGGTGGAGGAGCAGAAGCTTGATGCTGTGATCTCTCTGCCTGGTGGTGTATTTAAGCCTTATGCGGGGGTTTCTACTGCGATTTTACTATTTACTAAAACTAACTCTGGTGGAACTGATTTTGTTTGGTTCTACAATGTGAATGCTGACGGGTGGAGTTTGGACGATAAAAGAACGCCTTTACTGTCTGAAGATAAATTGGGTGCTGTGCCTACTGGGACGCTAACAGTAGAGGAACATACTAAGAATAATCTACCGGATGTGTTGGCTCGTTGGCAACTGCGAAATACTACGGAACGAGAGCAATTGCCCACTGCTCAGAGTTTCTGTGTACCCAAGGCTGATATTGCGACTCAGGGGTATGACCTCAGCCTGAATCGTTATAAGGAAGTGGTGCATGAAGAGGTGGAACATCTCGCACCCAAAGACATCCTCGCTAATTTGGCGAAGTTAGAGGTGGAAATTCAGCAGGGGATGGAGAAATTGGAGGGAATGCTGAAATGACGACTTGGCCGTTAGTTGCCTTGGGAGACATTTTCGAGATCGCTCGTGGGGGTTCCCCAAGACCGATACAGAACTACATTACTGATGATGTTGACGGTGTGAATTGGATTATGATCGCCGATGCTTCCGAAAGCTCAAAATATATAACTTCGACCAAGAAGCGCATTCGGAAAGAAGGTGTAAAAAACTCACGAATGGTCTATCCAGGAGATTTTGTGCTGACTAATTCGATGAGTTTTGGCAGACCTTATATCATGAAAACATCGGGTTGTATTCATGACGGATGGCTTGTTCTAAGCAATCGCCTGGAGAACGTTGATTCTAACTACTTCTTTCATTTACTTGGCTCGAATGCTGTGTATTTGGAGTTTGCACGCCGTGCAGCAGGCGCAACTGTCAAAAATCTAAACATCGATTTAGTTAAAGGAGTTCAAATCCCCCTCCCGCCATTAGAAGAACAGAAGCGGATTGCAGAGATACTCGATCGCGCCGAAGAACTCAGGTCTAAACGTCGGGAGGCGATCGCACAACTCGACACCCTCACCCAAGCTATTTTCCTAGAGATGTTCGGCGATCCAATTACAAATCCGAAAGGCTTAAGTATCAAGCCATTGGAAGATTATTTACTGTTTATAACCAGTGGAGGTCGAGGCTGGGCCAAATTTTATGCTCCAAGTGGTAGTCGATTCTTAAGATCTTTGGATGTACAGATGAACTGTATAAGTAAAGACGACCTCACTTTTGTATCTCCACCGAACAACGCTGAAGCACGTAGAACACAAGTAAAAACTGGAGATGTTTTGCTTACCATCACGGGTTCCCGTATCGGTCGAGCTGCTCCTGTTTTAAATGAGCTACATGGTGCTTATATCAGTCAGCACGTAGCTATTCTTCGCTCAGATCCTAAAAAAATATCCCCCTTATTCTTGTCTTTTTTCTTAAATTTTGAGACTGGGGGTCAACGTCAAATAGCAAAAGTCCAATATGGTCAAACAAAGCCCGGTCTAAATTTTGACCAGATTAAAAATTTCCAAGTTCCTATCCCCTCAATTGATCTTCAACAAGAGTTTGCCGATCGCGTCGAAGCCGTAGAAAAACTCAAAGCAGCACACCGCGCCTCACTGTCACAACTCGATGCCCTTTTTGCTTCCCTTCAACATCGTGCATTCCGAGGAGAATTATGAGATGAACGCCATGCTAACCGAATTTACCCTCGCCAACTTCAAAAGTTACAGTACAAGCCGATTGCCCCTTGGATCGCTAACCGTACTAATCGGAGCCAATGCAGCAGGCAAAAGTAACGCCCTTGAAGGTTTGCGCTTTCTGTCATGGCTGGCACAAGGGCAAAAACTCTCCAGCATTCAATATGCCGTGAATAGTGCAGAGCGCGTTGTACGCGGTCGAGTAAATGATTTGTGCCATCGGGGAGAGTCAAATTTTACCATTGGTTGCCGTTTAGACTACCCAGATTGGAACCAACTCGATATAACCCTGAATGTGCGTGACGGAGAACTGCACATCAGTAATGAGCGAATCGTTGGCTCGACAAGTCAAGTCCCGCTATATGACCTAGATCAGCCTTCTCAAGGAGTAGGGACTGATGTTGGTGTGGCATATAACAACTTTACAAAAGGGAAGAACAAACCACGAGTAACGTGCAGCGATCAGATGGCTATATTCGTGCAATTAGACACCCCTGCCCATTTTGATGCAAAGTACCCCAAATCCCAAAAGATAATTCCTGAAACCGTCCGCGAATATCAAAAAGTCTTACAAAATATCCTATTTTTAGATCCCGTTCCTGCCAGAATGCGCGAGTACAGCTTCAAATCTGATAAGCGATTACAAGAAGATGGCACTAATCTTTCCAGCGTTTTGTATCGCTTGTGGGAGAACCAAGCCGAAAATCGCGAGGCAATTCTCAACTTTATTCAGAGTTTACCAGAACAAGCTATAGATGGGCTAGATTTCCTTTTCGGTCCACGGGATGAAGTCATGGTGCAACTAGCAGAAACATTTGGCAATACCCGCCGCTATTGTGAGGCTGCATTATTATCCGATGGCACTTTACGGGTGTTAGCGATCGCAGCAGCTATGCTATCAGCTACCGAAGGCAGTTTAGTAGTCATTGAGGAAATCGACAACGGCGTTCATCCCAACCGCGCCAAGCATTTACTCGCCAGCATCCGAGATATTGCCGAACGTCGTAAATTGCGAGTGCTGCTATCGACTCATAACCCCGCGTTAATGGATGCCTTACCCGATGAGGCGATCGGCGATGTAGTGTTTTGTTACCGCAATCCAGAGTCAGGAGATAGCCGCCTGGTACGGCTTGGAGAAATGTATGATTTTCCAAGTCTGATATCTCAGGGGCCGCTCGGTCAACTGGTAACTGCTGGGATAGTCGATCGGTTCGTCAAATCGCCGCACACCCCAGAAGACAGAAAACAGCAAGCTATGGCATGGCTGTCTCGGTTACAGGAGTACGGCAATGAGTAGTATTTGCTTGATTGATACGAGCATATTCCTCGAAATACTCAACGTTCCCAACTATAATCAGCATAGAGAATCAGTTCTCGAAGATTTTAGAACCTATTCTCTAGCTGGCTGTACTTTTTTGTTGCCTATGGCGACGATACTCGAAACAGGCAACCACATCGCCCAAAACGGTGACGGCACAATGCGAAGGAAAACCGCCCTACGTTTTGTTAAAGAAGTTAAAGAAGCCTTCACAGGCGTAGCGCCCTGGAGGCCTACTACATTCCCGAGCACAGCAGAGATACTGGAGTGGATTGACCAGTTCCCCGATGAAGCTGGCAAAAACAAAGCTCCTAATAAACAAGAAGGAACAAGTTTCGGCGATCTCAGCATCATTCAGGAATTTCATAAGTCCTGTAATATCTTCTCAATGAGTGAAGTTTTTATCTGGTCACTAGACAAGGATTTACAGAACTTTCACCAAATGCATACATAAATATATGAGCCAGTTTACCTTCCTCCAAGCTGAATTCTCTACGATTTATGAATCCGCCAACAAAGCAGTTGATGCAGTACATCCAGATTCTCGCACTGCCTGCTTTTATGCCCGTCGAGCCTTGGAGTTAACCGTAAATTGGTTATATAAATACGATAATTCTCTAGAACTTCCTTATCAAGATAACCTAAGCAGTTTAATTCACGAACCTACTTTTAAAACCTTAGTAGGTGAAGCAATATTTAACAAAGCAAGAGTCATTATCAAACTAGGAAATCAGGCCGTACACAGTACCCGACCTATCTCTGTTAATGATGCTATAAATGCTGTACGGGAGCTGTTTCATTTTACATATTGGTTAGCACATACCTACGGACGCAGTAGCAAACCAAATGCGGGCCTTACCTTCAACTCTGACGCATTGCCCAAGACTGCACCAGTTCCTAAGCAAACCATTGAACAACTTCAGAAACTAGAAACTCAACTACACGATCGCGATGAAAAGCTCTCAACACTTCTAGCAGACAAAAATGCACTTGATAAAGAACTGAAACAACTACGGGCCCAATTAGCAGCAGTCAAGAAAGCCAGTGTCACCCAACCCGATACTCACGATTATTCTGAAGCAAAAACCCGCGATATTTTTATAGACCTTTTGTTAAAAGAAGCAGGATGGAACCTAGACCAAAAGCGCGATCGAGAGTTTCCGGTTACAGGGATGCCCAATTCATCAAATCAAGGTTTTGTTGATTACGTCCTCTGGGGCGATGATGGTAAACCTCTGGCAGTCGTAGAAGCTAAGCGCACCCGAAACGACCCCCGCACCGGGCAACAACAGGCTAAGCTATATGCCGATTGCCTAGAAAGCCAATTTAATCAGCGTCCAGTTATTTTCTACTCTAACGGTTACGAGCATTGGCTGTGGGATGATACTAATTACCCACCGCGACAGGTGCAAGGATTTTATAAAAAAACTGAATTACAATTACTTATACAGCGCCGAGCTACCCGTAAATCTTTAGCAACAGGCACAATTAACTCTACCATTGCCGAACGCTATTATCAAACTCGTGCCATTCGTCACATTACCGAAGCCTTAGAGACTGATAAAGACCGCAAAGCCCTGATAGTTATGGCAACAGGTGCAGGCAAAACCAGAACCGCGATCGCCTTGGTCGATATGCTGATGCGTTGTAACTGGGCTAAACGTGTTCTATTTCTAGCCGATCGTGTAGCCTTGGTAAATCAGGCAATCAATGTATTTAAGAAACATCTCCCCGATGCCGCGCCAGTAAACTTAGTCACAGAAAAAGATACCGAAGGACGAGTATTTGCTTGCACCTATCCAACCATGATGGGATTAATTAATGATACCCGTGACGGTCAGCGTCGTTTTGGCGTAGGGCATTTTGACCTAATTATTATTGATGAAGCTCACCGATCTGTTTTTCAGAAATACCGCACAATTTTCAACTACTTTGATTCTGTCCTGCTAGGGCTAACCGCTACACCAAAGGATGAAATTGACCGCAACACTTACGGACTCTTTGACTTAGAGAATGGCGTACCTACCGATGCTTACTCGCTTGAAGATGCCGTAAAAGATGGTTATCTAGTCCCGCTTAAAGCAGTATCAGTGCCGCTTAAGTTCCAGCGACAAGGCATTAACTATGGTGAACTCTCTGAAGCAGAAAGGGAAGAATGGGATGCGCTTGAATGGGACACAGAAGGCAATGCCCCTGAGCGCGTAGAAGCAGAAGCAGTCAACAAGTGGTTATTCAATAAAGATACCGTGGATAAGGTGCTAGAGCATCTGATGACTAGGGGGTTAAAGGTTGCTGGGGGCGATCGTCTCGGCAAAACCATTATTTTCGCTAAAAATCAAGATCATGCAGAGTTTATTGCTCAGCGGTTCAACGCCAATTATCCACACCTTAAAGGTGAGTTTGCCCGCGTCATTACCTTCAAAACCTCCTATGCTCAAACCCTGATTGATAACTTTTCCCAAAAAGATAAAGAACCTCATATCGCAATCTCAGTGGATATGCTCGACACTGGGATTGACGTGCCAGAGGTAGTTAATCTGGTGCTGTTCAAAATTGTTCGCTCCAAAACTAAGTTCTGGCAGATGATAGGACGAGGTACGAGGCTATGCCCTGATTTATTTGGACTGGGGCAAGATAAAGATTTTTTTTACCTGTTTGATTATTGCCAAAATTTAGAGTTTTTTCAACACAACTCAGAAACTGTTAATGCACCCATAACTAAATCATTGGGTCAGCAATTGTTTACCGCTCGATTAGAATTAATCGGAGAGTTAGATAAAATAATACCTGGAAATCAACCCATTAATTCAGCACAACTGAGCAAGCTTCAAGAGTATCAAGCTGCCTCTAAAGAACCCAAAACCGATGCAGAATTGCGCCAGGAACTAGCCAATTTACTCAATACCGAAGTGGCGGCTATGAATACTGAAAACTTCATAGTGCGACCTAAACAACGATTCGTAGAGAAATATGCTAATTCTGCAGCATGGGCGTCGCTATCCATCGATGATTTTCTGGAACTTAGTCAAGAAATCGCTGGTTTGCCCACCCAATTGGAAACAGAAACGGAAGAAATAAAAAGATTTGATGTTCTGATGCTGAAGTTACAATTAGCAATCCTGCGCTCTGACTCTACGTTTAAGCGTTTACAAGAACAGGTGAAGTCACTTGCAGGGATGTTAGAGGAGAAATCTGCGATTCCCTTCGTGCAAGAACAGCTAGCCCTGATTCACGATGTACAAACCGATGAGTGGTGGCAAGATGTGACATTACCAATGCTGGAGGTGTTACGCAAACGCCTGCGGGGGTTAATCAAGCTGATTGAAAAACAAAAACGCCAACCTATTTACACCGACTTTGAGGATGTAATGGGGGATGAAATAATAGTAGAGTTGCCTGGTTTTACAGCATTAGATAACTTTGAGAAATTCCGTGCTAAAGCCAGGGCTTTTTTGCGATCGCATGAAGATCATGTGGTCATTTTTAAACTACGAACTAACAAACAGCTCACTCGATCCGACCTATCTGAGTTAGAGAAGATATTGCTAGAGAATAAATTAGGCGTAGAGGAGGATATAGACCGTGCAAAAGAAGAGGCGCATGGGTTAGGCTTATTCGTCCGTTCCTTAGTAGGACTAGATCGTGAGGTAGCCAAGCAGGAATTAGCTAAGTTTATATCTGGTAAACATCTTAACTCCAATCAGATTGAATTTGTGGATATGATTGTGAATTACCTAACCGCACATGGCGCAATGGATGCAGCAATCCTTTATGAGTCCCCATTTACCGACATTACGCCCCAGGGGCCAGAGGGATTATTTACCTCGACTCAGGTAGATGAATTATTTTCTATTCTTGAAGAAGTTTCTACACGGGCTGCTGCATAAGACACAGCAGTAAAACCTGGGGCGTTGCAAATAATCTGGGTTGAAGCACAATTGTGATTGCAGTAAAACCTGGCTTTTGGTGTTGAGGAACGCGCAGACTGGCATTTTTTCCCGCCCTTGAATGTTTAAACCAAAGACAGCCAGCGTTCTTCTTGCCGGTATCGAGAATAACCGCCGTTGCTAAAACCAACACCCACCGGATTTTTAGTATCGCATTCTAAAAAAGTATACGTCCAAGTTGACCCAGACCAAGTAACCTCATCTACTTCATAAATCTGGCGCGGCCCTTGGGAGTTGTAAACACCAACTCTTTGCCCTTTCTGGAATTTTGCGCTTTGCTTCATCGAACGAACTTGTCGGTTAGGTATGAAATCGGTACGCCTCTAATCGCAATTGCCGGGGAACGCCAAAAAACTGTAGGCGATGGTGCCCGATAAAAGGAGCGCGATGGTTCACCCCCCGACTCCGGCATCGCTTTCGATTTATTCTGAATCCTTCAAAAACAAAGAATATGCAACAGTCTTGAAAAATTGCGCCTTTCAGACCCGTTGCATATTTCTAGCTCAATGATATGCTGAATCGCTGCTAAAAGTCAATACCTCGTCGGCAAAGATGCAAACCTCATAGTTCTCCAAACAGAATCTAGGCAAGTTTGCTTAGTCCAGCTATCACAATCTTTGCCAAATCGTCGGTCAGTCTAAGAAATCCGTTCTTGAGTCCCCAGTCATGGATCTTAGTTGGCAGTAAGAATCCGTGAGCCGAAGCATTTCTGAGAGCTTTCGCCAGTTTGTATGCCTCCAACCAGGAATCTACAGATTGGGATTGAACCAGCCACCGATCGATCGCTTTCCGATCTCCTGAAGTTACTCCCAGGAATTCGGCTAATGCCCCCTCTTCCTTATCCAGCCATTTTTCAAGCTTTGGTTTACCTCTAGGCGGCTCTATTGGCTTGTAGTCGGGCAGGACGCATTTTTCCAGAAATCTTTCATACATCCCCTTCTCAACTTGCCTGTCCCACTTGTCCATCATTAAAGCTTTAGATGCAATCTCAAAACCGGTATAGGCGATTACCAGTCTCCACTGATGCCCTCGCAGCTTATCATTGACGCTGCGGGTTTCGCTTTGACCGATGGCAGGATTTTGCCATTCGATCGCTGCTTGAACTAAACCCTTTCCTCTAGATAAAGCTTTAATAACTCGGTCGATATGTTGCGAACTGTTGCCGTGGTGGGAATTAAAATAGGAAAGTTTTTTCTGGATGCAATTGCATTTAGCTGCATCGGTCAACCAAGACTTCTTTGGTTCCAAGACATTCCAAACATCTTTCCATGCCCCATTCAAGTCTTCCGAAACGTTCATATCACATTTTTATGTTTATCTGTACCGGGTAAGCTTCTTAGGATATCTTGAACTATTTTCATTATCCATGCCTGTTGGTAAAAGTCGTAGAATTTTGGTGTCAGTATTTCGATCGAAGGAAGCTTGAGGGAGAATTTTGCTGATGGGGGCGATCGCTGCATTCGACCCAGCCCGTGAGAATTTTCAGATGCAGATTGAGGTTTTGTTAAGCCTGCGACCTCTAAGATTGTCAAAACCCGTGCCAGCACTCAGCATCTAATTCTACAATTTCTACCGTGACAGAGCGGGTGTGGCACTAAAAATCTAGGCGGGAAAACGCTTGTTTCCCTATCTAGGACTTGGAAGTGCTACCCGTAGAGTTGATTAAAAATAAAACTCTTATTCTCTATAATTTTTTCTAATTTGAATAATTAAATAAATCTTAAATACTATGAAACCAAATAAGTTCATAGCTAAAATATTTTAATATATTTAGGAGCGAGTTGTATGTTTCAGTATTTTGTAATGATTCCTTCCCTTCTTGAAGAAAAAGAGGTAGACAAAGACGTAGACCAAGAAAAACTCAATTGGTCGATGCAAGTTGCTAAGTACAATTTTAATCTGGGCTTACAAGTAGGAGATGACATTGAGCTGATTCTTCACTACGGTGACGAATGCTTTTCGTTTGGAAGTAAGGTTGTGAAGATATTAAAAGTTATAGAAAATGACAAAGAAAGACTTGATGATATTTTCAGAATTGAGGCTCATGTAGAGATTTCGGACAAAGAAGATGTTATAAAAGTTCGAGAAATTCTTAAGGGGCTGAATTCATCGTCTCGCTCTGGTTTCCATCCAATGGGTTTTTCTAGCTAGTGAGGAGGGTAAATAGAATTTATCAGTTTGCGGGCAATCTTATGTTCAAAAATCTTGTGATTCGTCTAATCTTCACTGCCGGAGTTTTCTTTCCTTCTTTTTCTGGTGGGAGTGTCGCTACTCCCTTGCTTCAAGTTCAAAATCCCAACGCATATCCAGAGGCTGACAAAAATGGAGATTACCGCATTGTCAACGGAAATAGTGGAGTCATGCCTTGGGTGTGGGAAGCCGTAGATCCAGAAGGTTTGAATGTCCGCTGCCAAGATAGGACTGGTCAAAGTAACCGACTGGATATGCTTGAGTTGCCCGTTGATAGGGTTATGCCAACTGGAGAAAGATTTGATACTGTTGGAATTTCTCTTGACCGACGGGGAAAACCTTGGCTATGGGTGGGCAGCCATTCTATGAGTAGCACTCGCTGCTGGGTCAGGGCTAATACAAATTACGTCCGACCGATTCAAAGAATTAATCGCAACCTATAGCCTTTCTCGCTTTTAATTCCCGATTTTTTCGGCTTACGAGGGGCATAATCACCTCCAATTCATCAGCTTGGTATTTCCCAGTCTAGGGCTTCAAACTGTTACGGCTAGGTCAGAATACGTTCTATTTCCTAATGTTTTCCGGTAATTGATGCGAGAATTGGTGACGTTAATTTTTGCAGCTCGACTTTGAGATTTTGCCGCAATTCTTCTAAAATTTTTGGCATCGACCAACGCAATCGGCGTAAGAATCCATTTAGCACGGTACGCGACAATAGCTTACTCTCCAACGATTGACATTGTTTGATCCCACATTCCGCACCCCCAACTGGCACATAGGGGGATTGAGGGGGTCAAAGTGAATCATCCGAGATCATAGTAGGTA
>NZ_JAUBTQ010000094.1:0-14472 GCF_036702515.1 Microcoleus sp. BROC3 | reverse complement strand
GGGATTTTAAAATCCCAAAAGCCTTTCGACCCCAATTATTTGACTGCTACCCCTTGACAGGTCAAGACAGTATCTACCGTATTAGCCCACATTCCGCACCCCCAACTGGCACACTACGAATTTTGGTTATTCGATCGCTTGAGACTGCCGATCGTGGCCACGAGCGATCAGTACCTTTGTATAAAAAAAAACTTAATTTTCGCTCTAACTTCCGAAAAAACCGATTGTGACAGTCTCGGGTGCGGAATGTGGGTATTAGGGGTAATCGACCAGACATAATATTATTCCTAAAAAAACCCGGTTTCTTCAAGAAACCGGGTTTTTCACACTCAAACTGCGTGTTGTCGATACCACTCAATCGTATTTTTCAACCCTTCCTTAAACTTCACCTCCGCAACAAAACCAAACTTTTCCTTAGCCCTTTGGGTATCCAAACAGCGGCGCGGCTGACCGTTCGGTTTGTCTGTTTCCCAAACAATTTCTCCATCAAATCCCATCAATTCGCAAATAGTTTCCACTAAATCGCGAATTTTAACTTCGCTATTCGTTCCCAAATTAACCGGGTCAGATTCACTGTAATCTTGCGTTGCCATCACAATTCCCCGGGCGGCATCTGTGGAATACAAAAACTCGCGGCTAGGGCTGCCATCTCCCCAAACTGACAGTGTTTTGTCTCCCCTTTCTTGCGCTTCGTGGACTTTGCGAATTAATGCGGGGATGACGTGGGAACTTTTCGGGTCAAAGTTATCTTCCGGGCCGTACAGATTTACTGGTAGCAAGTAGATACCGTTGAATCCGTACTGCTGGCGGTAGGATTGCAGTTGCACTAATAAGGCTTTTTTGGCAATTCCGTAAGGTGCGTTAGTTACCTCTGGATAGCCGTTCCAGAGGTCGTCTTCTTTGAAAGGAACTGGGGTCAAGTTGGGATAAGCGCAAATCGTGCCGACGCAGACAAATTTTTCGACTCCTGCTTCGTAGGCGGCGTGGATTAGTTGCGCGCCCATCATCAAATTGTCGTAAAATAATTCAGCGGGTTTGAGTTGGTTTAAACCGATGCCACCGACGTGGGCGGCGAGGTGAATGATGATATCTTGTTTGTCGGCGGCGCGCTTGCAGTTTTCCATGACGCGGAGGTCGCAGTCGAGCGATCTAGTGACCGAAATTTGCTCGGCATCGGCCCCTGCTTTCACTAACTGGTCGATTACCTGACGGCCCAAGAAACCTGCGCCGCCCGTGACTAGAATGCGTTTGCTGCTTAAATCCAAGCTTGTCATAATTTTAGCCTCGGGATTTTGAATAAGGGTCGATCGACAATTTCAATTCTAAAATTTTTGCTTTAGCCAAAAAAGCTTTCAGCTACAGGACGAGGTTGCCCACAAATTTGTTTTAGCTGCCGCAGAGAGGGACAATTTGCTCCGTGCACACCCGAAAGTTAGATCTAGGGGCCGCGACTCCTCAACTATCATTTTAATGTTTTTTTTAGCCCGCACCGCCGAAAATTTTGCGAGCAATTAAGCTGGTTCTTTGAATGCCGATCGCGGGCTAATAGCTTTAACAATCTTCTCATCAGTTGTGAACTCTGTGTAGGGGCAATCCCCGGCGCGAGGCAGCCTTTCGCCAATGGGGGTAGACACGGGGTACTACCCCTACAAACTGTTCCCAGTGACCGCTTTGTTTAGCGGCTCAATCAAATCCGTTGCCCGAACCCCGACCTTGCTGGTCTAAAGCTTTCATGTCAGCATCTACCATTAAATGTACTAACTCCTCAAAAGTTACAGAAGGTTCCCAATTTAATTGCTGGCGGGCCTTAGTCGAATCGCCAATCAACAGTTCGACTTCTGCCGGACGCAAGTAGCGTTCGTCAAACTCCACATATTTTTGCCAATCTAAATTGACGTAAGTAAAAGCCAAATCGAGAAATTCCTTAATGGAATGGGTCTCGTTAGTAGCAATGACATAATCGTCAGGCTTGTCTTGTTGCAGCATCAGCCACATCGCCCGCACGTAGTCTTTAGCATAGCCCCAGTCCCGCTTGGAATCGAGATTGCCCAAGTAAATCTTTTTCTGCTTGCCTGCGACTATTCTGGCAACGGCGCGAGTAATTTTGCGAGTTACAAAAGTTTCGCCGCGGCGGGGAGATTCGTGATTGAACAAGATACCGTTGCAGGCAAAAAGTCCGTAAGATTCGCGATAATTTACTGTTTGCCAGTGACCGTAAACTTTGGCGCAGGCGTAAGGACTTCTGGGATAAAAAGGAGTTGTTTCCTTCTGCGGAACTTCCTGCACCAAACCAAACATTTCCGAAGAACCTGCTTGATAGAACCGCACTTCTATGCCTGTGCGGCGCTGATAGTCCCGAATTGCTTCTAGCAGGCGCAATACTCCCATTCCTACTGTGTCAACCGTATATTCCGGCGAGTCAAAACTGACTCGAACGTGAGATTGAGCGCCTAAGTTATAAATTTCTACCGGCTGAACTTCTTCCAAGATGCGGCGGAGAGTGGTGCCGTCTGTCAAGTCGCCGTAGTGTAGAAACAGGCGCGCCCCCTCGCTGTGAGGATCGACATAGATGTGGTCAATTCGATCGGTATTGAAACTAGAACTGCGCCGGATAATGCCGTGAACTTCATATCCTTTCTCTAACAGTAATTCGCTCAAGTAGGAGCCGTCTTGACCTGTAATACCTGTGATTAGCGCTCGCTTGCGTTGCGTCATCTGATTTTCCTTTGACAGGCTGTGTTAATTCACTTCGGAATTTCCGGGCAGAGGCTGTTGTTGCCTGCCGGTCGTATTCTCAAGCTCTACGTTAACTCACAATTCTTCAAGCGGCATCAAGAAACTGTTTCGTTTTGGTAAATAGTTGGCCGCTTGCTGTCAGTAGTCAGCATCAGTGGCTAGTAACAAACAAAACTAACTACCGATTGCTGACTGCGGACAAAAATTAGTATGCGCCGTTATTTTTGGGAAAAATCACAACTCCAATTGTTTTGAAAACAATCCACATATCCATCCACAGGTTTTTGTCATTGGCGTAATAGAGGTCGATTTGGACTCGGCGGGGATAGGGAATGTCGTTGCGACCGGACACTTGCCACAAGCCTGTAATTCCAGGTCTTATGGTAAGAATTTTGTTGATATGACGGCCGTATCTCGGCAGTTCTTCTTCAACTAAAGGTCTGGGCCCGACGACACTCATATCTCCTTTTAAAACATTCCAAAACTGGGGAAACTCGTCTAAACTGGTCATTCGTAAAAATCTTCCAATCCAGGTAATCCGAGGGTCTTGTTTCAGCTTGAAATTGTCCTCAAACTCTTGACGCAAATGCGGAGATTTTTCCATGATTTCCAGCAATATGTCGTCCGCATTTTCCACCATCGTTCTGAATTTAAGGCAATAAAACATTTTACGGTTTTTGCCTACTCGTTCCTGTACGTAAAAAATAGGCCCGGACGAGCTTAAGGCGATTAAGAAAGCCAAAAGCAGGTAAACCGGAGCAAACAGGATCAGAACCGATAAGGAAAACAGGATGTCAAATAACCGCTTGAAAAACTCTCCGTCGAGGCTCTGTAGAGAACGACTTATGCGTCTATCTCCTTGCAGGACAGGCCCAAAACCGCGTCTCGCGATCGCTCGAATTACCTTGCCGGAGATTAGTTGGCTGTCGGCAGTCATCTTACTCCTTCACTTCACACCACACACAGTCCTGATCATAAAGCCTCAAGACGCTTTGTTCTCTCAATTATGTTTCCAATACTCAATTTTCTGCCTTCTGAAGGCTTCAAAAGGCAGAAGGAAGAAGGAAGAGGGCTTCTGGCGGCAGAAGGAAAAAGGCACAAGGCACTTATGCAGAGGTCTTCTGAAGGCACTTATACAAAGGCAGAAGGAAGATTGTCCCGCTATCGGGTTCTGGCACTCTCAAGCCCCAGACTCGGTAAAATCGCGGGATTGAAATTCCTGATAGCAGCGTTCAACAAAAGCTAGATAGCGCTGCCCAAAGACTTCGGGGGCAAACTCTTGAGCGCGCAACCTGGAGATTTCTGGCTCAAATTTGCCTTGCAACTGCTCAAATTCCTCGACAGCTTCGACTAATGCTGCTGCGGTTTGGGAGGAAAAAAATAAACCTGTCCCAGTCTCTGGGTGTTGGCGAATGTCGAGCACTGTCTCCAAAGCGCCCCCTGCTGCATAGGAAATTACCGGCGTTCCGCAAGCTTGAGCCTCTACCAAAGCTATGCCAAAATCTTCGCAAGCTGCATAGACAAAGGCTTTCGCCTCGGCCATGTACTTTTCAACTATTTCGGCCGGCTGCCAGCCGAGCACTTGCACGTTGGGTTTGGCGATTTGCCGAATCATTTCTAATTCTGGCCCGGTGCCGATGACAATTAGAGTATGCCCGAGTTGATTGAATGCTTGGACGATCGCACTTACGTTTTTGTAACTTACCAACCGACAAACAGTGACGTAAAAGTCTTGTTTTTGTCGCATCAAAGAAAATCGAGCGATATTTACCGGCGGATAAATCACCTGGGCCCGCCGCCGGTAGCACCGCCAAATTCGGCGCGCCGTGTGTTGAGAGTTGGCTATGAAATAATCGACGCGATTGGCGGCAATTACGTCCCACTGCCGCAGTCGGTGCAACAAATATCGCGTCAGCAGACCCTGGATGCCCCGTCCAGCTTTGCTGCTGCGCAAATAGTCAAAAGTTAAGTCCCAAGCGTAGCGCATGGGAGTGTGGCAGTAGCAGACGTGCAGTTGCTGGGGACTGGTGAGGATGCCTTTGGCGACAGCGTGGGATGATGAGAGGAGGATGTCGTATTCTCGCAGATCTAGTTGTTCGATCGCCAAAGGCAGAAATGGCAAATATTTTTGGACGCCGCTGCGGGCCTTGGGAAAGTGCTGCAAAAATGTTGTGCCAATCTGTCGCCGGAAAAGATAGCTTTCAGGATTGGCTGATTCAAAGTCGATGAGGGCATAGACATCTGCCTCGTCTACGTGTTTGAGGATTTCCTGCACTACGAGTTCTGAACCGCCAGTAGCTAAGGGCGTCAACCATTCGTGTACTAGGGCGTATTTGAGTTTTTTCACTTGTATGTAGCCGATCGAACGATTTGTTAGCGCCAGTTCTGTCAATATTAATCTTACCGAGGGTTCACTTACGCACCCTAAAGCCATCAACCCGGTTTCTACGTAGATATCTAGATCGAACCAAGGATTGTTGAAATCAACGGAGGTGCTGTGAAATCAGAGACAGCCAAACCGCAATCTGCGACAACGATTCCCCCAATTGTTGACAAGAAATACTATTAGGCGGAATACTGAAGGTGATTTGCGAGCGCCTAAATCTGCGGAACGGGCGATCGGCTCAATGTGGTGTGAGGAAAAAATGTCCAAATTTTTGTGGAAGGGACTTTTAGTTAGTCCCGCTGTATTGGCAGCAACTTTAGTCGTATCTTCGACGGCGCTAGCAGCAGAGCAACCTGTAGAAATTGCCGCGACAGGTCAAGCTCATCAATTGCAATTACCCGGTGCTGCAACCGAGGCTGCCAAATCTGAGACGGCAGCGGTTACAGCCGAACCAGCGCCACTAGCTAGCAACTTGACTGTTGAGACTATTGATAAAGAAAGTGCGAACCTCTACGAGGGCTTCGCTAACGAGCCGATCGCCCCAGTTGCCGAACAGGCAAAAGCACCGGAAAACGCAGTTGCAGCAGATTTAAGCGAAACCAAACCCGCAGTCGCACCCGCAAATTTAAGTGCCGAACAACCTGTCGCGGAGCAAATCCCCGCAGGCGCGCCCGCAAACTTAAGCGAAACGCAACCCGCCGTTGCACCTGCTAATTTAAGCGCGGAAAAATCCGTCGCACAACCCGAGCCGATTGCCCAATCGAGCGATCCAAGTGCCCAACCTCAAGCACAGTCAAATGTTTTAGAACAAATCAACCAATACAGCGCAGAAGACAGCAGCAGCGAAGATGCGGCCGGCCAAGTAACTTCTGTTTCGCAACTTTCCGACGTTCGACCCACCGATTGGGCTTTTCAAGCTTTGCAATCCCTAGTAGAGCGCTACGGTTGTATAGCTGGCTATCCTGACGGCACTTTCCGAGGCAACCGCGCGATGACTCGCTACGAGTTTGCAGCGGGTTTAAATGCGTGTTTGGATAAAGTTAGCGAACTGATTCAAGGCGGTTCGAGAAATCTGGTGACGCGAGAAGATTTGGCTTCTGTGCAAAGGTTGCAAGAAGAATTTGCCGCGGAATTGGCAACTTTGCGCGGCCGCGTCGATGTTTTGGAAGCGCGCGCCTCTGAATTAGAAGCAAATCAGTTTTCAACTACAACTAAACTCAACGGCGAAGTGATATTTGCTTTGACGGGTATCGCCGGGGGAGATGATGCCGAGGGCCGCGAAGCTGATAAAACGACGGCTTTTGGCAGCAGGGTTCGTCTCAATTTTGACACCAGTTTTTCTGGAGAAGATTTGCTGAGAACTCGACTGCAAGTTTTGAATCTGGGTTCGTTTTCTACTAATAATACGAAAACCGCTGAAGGGGAATTGCGGTTTAATGCCGGGCCTTTTGCCGAGGCTAGCAATACTGTAGGTTTAGATGCGCTGCTTTACCAATTCCCTCTCGGCAAAAACACTACTGTAATTCTAGAAGCCAACGCCGGCGCGGCTGACGATTTTACCAACACAGTCAACCCTTACTTTGACGGAGACGGCGGCAGCGGTGCTCTTTCTAACTTCGGTACTCGCAACCCGATTTACTATTTGACTGGCGGTTCTGGCATCGCTCTGCGGCATCAGTTTGGGGAAAAACTCGAGCTGAGTTTGGGATATTTGGCCGGCAATGCCGCGAACCCGACGCGGGGTAACGGTTTGTTCAACGGTTCTTACGGCGGTTTGGCTCAGTTGACTTTCAAACCGAACGATAGCATGGCTTTAGGTTTAACTTACGTTAATTCCTACAACTTTGTCACAGGTACTGGCAGCAATGCTTCTAATTTCCCGGTGCGTCTCGGTTCCTTCGGACTCGACAGCGATAGCAATCTGCCAGTTTCTAGCAATTCCTACGGCGCGCAAGCTTCGTGGCAGTTGAACCGGAGATTGGCAATTGGCGGTTGGGCGGGTTACACCAACCAGCGCATTTTATCCAACTTGGCTACTCCTACCGGTTCTGTACAGCGGGGGGATCAAAAAATCTGGAACTGGGCAGTTACTTTGGCTTTTCCCGATTTGTTGAAAGAAGGAAATGTGGCGGGGATTCTGGTAGGTATGGAGCCGCGGGTGACGAGTTCTACTAATCGGACTTTGCCGGAAGATAAAGATACTTCGCTGCACGTTGAAGGTTTCTATCAGTTTAAGTTGAGCGACAATATTTCTATCACTCCTGGCCTGATTTGGCTGACTGCTCCCGACCACAATAAGAATAATTCTGATTTGGTGATTGGGGTGATCAGAACGACGTTTACTTTCTAGGAGCAGCCCCCACCGATTTTAGATTTTAGATTTTAGATTTTAGATTGGCGGTTTTAATCTAAAATCTAAAATCGCCAATCTAAAATCGGTGGGGGGCTTGGGTTTAATTTTTAAACAGAAACGACCAGCTTTAGCAAAAGCTGGTCTGCACAAATAGTTAAATCCGTTGTGTTCCCACAGTGTTGTTCTCACAGTGAGGAAACCCAAGTTGCACGTTTCTTTGCAAAGGGTTCTAAAAGAAATATCATCTCTCTTAAGCGGTACTTTAACAACAAAATTTAATTTTCTGTAATAAAACTTTACATTACAGGCGAATTTTAATTCTGAGGGGGCGATCGCACTCTCGGTCACTTTGTATAATCTCACATCTTGCACCATTCTCAAGAACAGGCAAGATGCCTGTTCCACAAAGAAGGAATTTTTTGTGGGGAGTAGCGGTTGGGCCGGAGTGTCCGCCCATAAAAGCCTTATTGAGAATGGTGCAACATCTCAGTATAATCAAACCCTGCTTCCAAAACCTGGTTTCGATTGCCGATCGACCCTTTTAGCTCACTTTGTATAAGTCAAGCCTGGGCTTGCTGCGGTCTGCCCCAGACAATCCGCTCCTGCTTGTATACAACCATACCAGGTTTCGCGCCTTTCGGCTTGTATACATATTTCGGTTCTGTATAAACCACCGGGACTTGTTCGCTGTGGCGGGCGCGACTGTAGTAAGCAGTCATGTCGGCGGCAAATTGCAAATCGGTTTCTTCAGCCACAGTACCGGGTTTGAGACGCAGTAAAGCGTGGCTTCCGGGAATCTCTAGGGTGTGGAACCACAAGTCGTAGTCGTTGGCGGTACGAAAAGTGAGTTGGTCGTTTTGGCGGTTGTTGCGCCCGATTAATAATTCAAAGCCGCTGGGGGTTTGGTAGCGGTGAAATTCGATCGCAGCATTTTTGTCGGTACTGCGGTAATCTGGTACGTCTAGATATTTTTGCTGGATCAGTTCTTCGCGGATTTCGGCGAGGGTTTGCAAATCTTGGGTGTTGCGGTAGGTTTCCAATACCGAAAGTGCGACTTCAACTTGTTCTAAATAGTCGATTTCTTCCTGTACGGCTGCTAACAAAGGTTCTACTGCAATGCGAGCTCTTTTAAGTTTTTGGTGTTTTTTGTAGAGGGCTTGAGCGTTTTGAACGGCGTTTTTTTCCGGGTTTAGGGCAATGATAACTGGTTTCTCGGTTTCAAAGTCGGGGAGAGAAATTGATTTCATTCCCGGTTCCCAATGCTGCAAGTTTGCCATCAGCAAGTCGGCTTGGGATTTGTGGGTGTCGGCGTCGGCAGATTGCTGCAAGCGTTCTTTAAATGTGTTGGCTTTGAGGCGCAGTTTTGCCAGGACGTTGTTGAGTTTTTGGGTAAGCTGATGCCGCAGTTGGGCGAATACTTCTTGATTGATTTGGCCTGTGTAGTAGCTGTTAAGTAATTCTTGAACGGAAGAAGGAAGTTCGGCAACGGATTCTGTAACGGATTTAACGGATGTCAGGAAGGAGGAAGAAGCAAGAGGGGAAGAATCAGAGGGCGGGCACGGGGGCACCGCCCCTACATTGTGATTTTTTGGTGCTGGCCAATCGATGACGGTGTAGCCTTCGGGGGTAAAACTCGGGTGAAATTTGGAGTTTTCTAGGCATTGCAGCCAGTATAGCCAGCGCTGGAATAGTTGCTGCCATTGGTCGGGATTGAGGCTGTCGGTGGATTGTTCGGGGTCTAAAGAAGCCGATCGAATCATTGAAAAAATTAAGGCTTTACTCAACCCTCGGTAATTCTTCAACAGATTGCGGTGTAATTGCCCAGGAACCAGGCTAATTCGTGATTGCCAGCGGTTTTGAGATTCGCTCAGACTCGGCACTGCGTCGGTCAAAGACGGGGGCATTTCGTAGGGTTGCCCGGTTTGGATGGGACGGACGGTGGACTGTTTGGCGCTGACTTGGTGGGCGCAGGTGACAACGAGGTTGTCTTGGGCGGTGAGGATGACGTTGCTGTACTTGCCCATGATTTCGGCGTACAGGTGCCAGAGGGCTGGTTCTCCGGGGCGTTTGGCGAATTGCAAGTCGATGACTCTTTCCCAGGATGCAACGGGGGCGATGGAAACTAAGGCTAAACCGCTGAGTTGGTGCCGCAGTTGTTCGCTGAAGGTGAAGGTGTCGGGAATGCGGGGCGGGGGGTCGCCGACGCAGATGCGGGCGGCGACAGGATGCCAGGAAAGGTCAATCCAGCCGCGCCCTTTCATGGTGCGGAGGGCTAGGGACACGGTGAAGCGATCGCGCTGGTAGACTTGTTCTAAGCGCGCTGGCAGCCATTGGGCTCGCAGTTCGCTGCAAGTGGCGGTTAAAGTTGTAAAGTCTACAGGTTGCACGGTATTCTCAGGGCGATCGAACTATCTATTTCTATGCTGACAGATATCGGTCACATTTTACTAACTCTATAGAATTATTGTTTACTCTTGCTTTCCGTCCTGCGCTAGGAAAGCTCTTCAATAATTTCGTTAACAAATAACAAATAACTAATAGACATCTCCTAAAAAGCTGATTTTTAACAGGCACCGTGCCTGTTCCACAAGAATTATGGGAGATGTCTAATAACAACTAACTAATCAATATCAAATCCGTTAGCATCGGAATAGTAAATTCGAGTCAACAGTCAACAGTCAACAGTCAACAGTCAACAGTCAACAGTCAACAGTCAACATCATTCCGGTGCAACCGGAATCGATATAACTTCCCGAATCAATTGCAAATGTTTGTACAAAGGTGCGATCGTATTGGCTGCGATCGCACCGCTAGCAGCAACAGCGGGCAAACCAATTCCCGGAAACGTCGAATCTCCGCAGCAAAACAGCCCCGCTAAAGGCGTTCTCGGCCCGGGAAACAAGCCGCTACCCGCCCGAATTCCGGGCCCGTAGGAACCGCGATGGCGGCGCAAAAACCGTTCGTGGGTTAGGGGTGTCCCAACTAAGGTGACTTCTGCGCGCGATCGAATATCGGGAATAATTCTCTCTAAGGCTTCCCACATCACCTCGGCGCGCGCTTGTTTTTGCAGCTTGTACTCTTCGCTGGTGCGATCGAGCTTTTGCCACAAATCGTAAGGCTCGTTTCCGGGGGTATATGCGTGAATGACGTGCTTTCCCGGAGGCGCGAGGTCGGGGTCTAGGAGGGAGGGAATCGAGACGAGAACGACGTTTTGAGGGGCGGAAACGCCCATTTCCCAGTCTTTGACGAAGATGTAGTGACAAGCCAAGTCCGATCGCACTCCGGCAGCATCAATTCCCAGATGCAAGTGCATGAAGCTGTCGCACTCGGGCGTCGCCTGCCGCTGTTGCCGAAACCTTTGCGGGACTGAGGTTTCAGGCAACAGTTTCAGTGTATCCCAAACGGAAGCGTTGGAGACTACGGCTTTGTGCGATCGAATAATTTTGCCCGATCGCAGCCGCACGCCGGCAGCCCGGTTGTTTTCCACTAAAACTTCTGCAACGTGGGAATTTAGCAGCAACCGCCCTCCGTGGCGCTCTAAACCGCGTACCAGGGCATTTACCAAAGCTGCACTACCGCCGATCGGATAGTCCAAAACTGCATGGGGGCGATACCAGTCGGCGAACATGAAAGCGACTTCGGCTGCGATCGTTCCGTCGGCGGGAAGTCCAGACAGCAGGAAACACAACAAATTCAGCCAATTTCGGACAAAGGGATCTTTGACATTTTTGTCCATAATTTTGCTGAAAGGGCCTGCAAGTGCGATCGCCTCGCCAGCACTTTGCAGGAAAGCCGGCGCAAATTGGCCGAGGGTAAAAACAGCGCCCAAATCGAAGCGCAAAGCCAGGGAGGGCAAGGCTGTGGCAGCTTTGGCGTAGGGTTCCATGATGCGCTGGAGTTGCCGCCATTCGGCGACTGCTGCGGCGCCGCGCAGTTGTGCGAGCACTTCGCCAAATTGACTCGCACCGACGGATGTGTCGAAATCGCCTTCTGGCAAACAGCAACCCCAGGTATCGTAGGTGATGCAGGGGAGTTTTTCGCCGATGAGATCCAAAACTTGCCGCAGCGGATTCGCAGACGGGCTGTAGGATAATCCTGAGTACAGGGAGGGCCCGGAGTCGAAGCTAAATCCGTCGCGTTCAAAACCGTGTGCGGCCCCGCCCGCGATCGAATGGCTTTCGCAAACCACAACCTCAAAGCCATAGCGGGCGAGCATTGCAGCGCAAGTCAAGCCGCCTATCCCGCTGCCGATGATGATGATTTCTGTGTCTGTGGGGGCGATCGCAACCATGTTTTTCTCCGCTACATCAGCTAATATTATCAATGTCTTGCAGCTTTAGGGCTTACGCATTTAACTGTAGGCTCGATCCCCCCTAGCCCCCCTTAATAAGGGGGGGACAAGAAGCAGTCAAAGTCCTTGTTAAAAATGGCGGGTTCAGAAGCATTCAAAGTCAACCCCTACTCCCCTTCTTAAGGGGGATTTAGGGGGATATCGACTCAGCTACAACCCTTAAAATACAAATCCGTATATTATTAAATGGAAAATATATCTATTCTAGAACAAGCCGCTAAATCTAATTCTAAACCATCTTCCAACGCCGTAGTTGCCGCCCTCCTAGAAGCTGAGAAAAGCGCGAAAAAAACCAAAATTCGCTATTCTTTCGAGCAATTAATAGGCAACTGGCAACTGTGCTTTATTACCGGCACCAAAAAGACTCGACAAAAAGCGGGAATTGTGTTGGGTGCGGGACGTTACATCCCTCAGTGGATTGCGAAAATTCAAATTGCTTATTCGGCTGAACCTGTTGCTGAAGGGGAAGAGAATAGCGAAACTGGCAGGGTGGAGAATTCGGTGCAAGTTGGGGCGCTCGAACTCACTCTTTCCGGGCCGACTAAGTTTTTGCCTAACAATATTTTAGCTTTTGATTTTACCAGAATTACGGTGAAATTGTTGGGTAAAACTGTGTATCAAGGATTTATTCGCGGCGGTGAAGCGCGGGAGGCGGAATTTTTTAGTTTGAGTGTGGGGAAGCAGGCATTTTTTGCATATTTTCTGGTAGAAGATGGGATAATTGCGGCTAGGGGAAGGGGCGGCGGATTGGCTTTGTGGGGGAGAGTTTAGCTGTTCTTAATTGCCTGCAATATAGCAGGTAATTAACCTTGTTCATTTGGGAATTGGCGGGATATTTGTTCTGCTTGGCGGTTGACTTCTGTTGTTTACTGCATCAATATTACTCAAAGTAGCAGCTTCCCCCGCGCGATTGCCCAGTTCCCGCATTATTGATTAAGCTTGGTTATAGTATTTCAAAGCTTCTTGCGGCTGGGAGATATTGTTGTAGGCTAAACAAATATTATTCAAAGTACCAGCTTCCCCCAAGCGATCGCCCAGTTTGCGGCTAATTGGTAAAGCTTGGTTATAGTATTTCAATGCTTTTTGCGGTTGGGAGATGCTGTCGTACACTAAACCAATATAATTGAGTGCTATAGCTTCAATTGTTCTTATTTTAAATTGTCGTGCAAGACCTAGAACCTGCTACCATGTTTCTATTGCCTGTTGCGGTTTTCCTTGCTGTTGTTGTTGCATTGCTTGCTGCATAAGTTGCTCTAATTTTTTAAACTGTGAATTTTGACTTTGCGCCCAACTC
Organism: Microcoleus sp. BROC3; assembly: GCF_036702515.1. NCBI lineage: Bacteria > Bacillati > Cyanobacteriota > Cyanophyceae > Oscillatoriales > Microcoleaceae > Microcoleus > Microcoleus sp. BROC3. The sequence continues at coordinate 1,352 of NZ_JAUBTQ010000094.1, read as the reverse complement.
GGTTGCACCATCACCAGTACAGTCAGAGGAGTCAGACACACACCCAAAACCAAAACACTGCTGAAAATTCGTTTCATCATTTTTAGAATTCACCAAATTCGATTAATAGAATAGGCATCAAGCGCAGAATCTTTACTTAATATAGCTATCCCTTCCACCATTGCTTGTGCAATGAGCAAGCGCTCGAACGGATCTTTATGATGAAAAGGCATGGTCACGATCGCATTCAGATGATATAAATTGATATTCAGGAGATTAAAGTCTTCCAAACTGAGTCTTTGCGCGATATACTCCTCAAAAGGCACACTCAAATTTAGAAGCCCTTTACTTTCTTTAATTGCCATCTCCCAAATACTTGCTATACTGACCAGTTTATGATTATCTTCATCCTCAATTAGAATCCGTGCAGTGGCACTAAGTTGAGAATCGCCTGCAAAAAACCAAATTAAGGTATGAGTATCTAACAAAAGTCTCATTACATATAATCCTGAAAATCTTCTAACGGTTCATCAAAGTTATCAGATATTGAAATTAAATCGCGATCGCAGCCAAACAGCGGCTCACGGGGCATTTTAGGAGGCTTCGGTGGCGGAGGCGGCGGAGCCGGCTTTGGTTTTCTATTGGTTGTGCGATCGCCCTCTAGAAATTCTGCAATTTTTCGCCATTCCTCTCTGTCTTCATCTGACAAAGACACTAAAAACTCTTTCATCCTTTTCCACTTCTCCTCGTTGTTGATTGGCGAAACTTCCCGGACTTCAATCAGAACTAAGGAGCCGTCAGGAATGTTAATATTTTCTGACATTTGGATGCTTTTACCTTGTTTTATGCATTTAACTTGGATAGGTTCGGATTTCATCGCTTGCTTGAGATAAACTGCCGATATTAGGTCAGGCCAGGTAAAGTTTTCAGGTAATTTATCGATTAAGCTGCGGACTTCTTCTTTAAGATTGATGGTTTCCATCGGTTTTAGTAAAGAAAGTATGGATTTTAATTGTAGTGTAAGCGATTTTGGAGCGATCGAGCTTTTAGCAAAAGTTCATTCCAAATGATATTTTACATTTGTTGCAACAGTCCGGCGGGGGCTAAAACCCCCGACGGACTACGGGATTTGTGTTTTTTAATTAAGCCCGATCGCACATCACAACTTCAAAAACACCCCCTGGAATAAACCGACACAAAGCCCTCCGCCGATCGTCCGCATCTTGGCGGTTGACAAAACGCGCAATTGTATAAGTAGTTAAGCAAAATTAATTACATAATTATCTCCAAATTCTTTAAGAATTTTTTCGACAGATGAAACAAGAGCTTGCCAGCTAGAGTAGGCATCTATTTCGAGCCATTCATATTTGATA
>NZ_JAUBTQ010000093.1:0-14566 GCF_036702515.1 Microcoleus sp. BROC3 | reverse complement strand
CATCGGTGCGGTTTGGTACTTTGTCCATCATTACAATGCCTCCCTACGGTCTTAACCATTACTATGCACTACTACCTATAAGCCTTTATCCTAACGATGTCGAGGCACATCGGGAGCATCCCGCTTTTTAACTAAGCATACCTACCCATTTTAATCTCATTATTTAAATATGGGCGTTGCTGAACTAGGGTATGATGAAGTGGTCGTCGGAGCGTCACAAATCACACACATTTAAAAGGAATATTATGCAATGCCCGGAATGTCAGTCAACTCATATCAATAAAAATGGTCATAAAAAAGGCAAGCAGAATTATATTTGCGTCAGATGTAAAAGACTATTTATAAATGATTATCAATATCAAAAAGGATACTCGGAAGAAGTGAAACGCGAATGTCTAAAAATGTATGTTAATGGCATGGGTTTTCGAGCCATTGAAAGAGTCAAAAATGTGCATCATACTACAATTATTAATTGGGTAAAAGAAGCTGGAGAACTCTTGCGGTGATTGTTACGCAAAGAGAAATAGATCCCGAAGTGGGAGAATTAGATGAGTTACAAACATTTGTCGGTTCAAAAAAAAACTTGCACCTGGCTGTGGACAGCAGTAGACCATTTTAAGCCAGGTATTTTAGGATGGGTTTTAGGCGACCATAGCGCCAAAACTTTTGAACCACTATGGGATCTTGTTAGTAAATGGAACTGCTATTTTTATGTGACAGATGGCCCGAAAGTTTACCCAATTTTTGTTCCGCAGGGAGACCAAATTATTAGCAAAACTTATATGACAAGAGTTGAGGGTGAAAATACAAGACTCAGACATTACTTGGCTCGGCTAAAAAGAAAAACTCTTTGTTATTCTAAGTCGTCACAAATGCTAGGAGATTCAATTAAATTACTAATTCATTATCTGAAATTTGGAGATATTCCAATTCCCCATCAAAATCCAAGAAATCATTTTCGGCTCCAATCTCGCATTTTTTCTCGTCTCATACCCTGATTCAGCAACGCCGTTTTTAGATTGTCCAGAAATTCCCGCTATTTTAGCATCGTTCCAGCGAGTAATCTTCCCTTCAAAGATGCCTTTCATGGCATCGTTATTTAGCCTCAGATTGGTCACTCCGGGCAAGTGGTAGACAACTGCAACAGCGCCGCCAGCAGTCGGAACCGCCATGACGCCGCGCTTTACTTCGGCTATTTGCGCCGCCGTCATCAGCGCGTCGCTGCCTGCGAAATCAACAGTCCCTGCAATTAATGCTTTGATACCAGCACCGCTGCCAGTTCCTTCGTAGTTTACAGTAATTTGATTGGCACTTCTCATCTGAGAGAAGTAGCGATCGTAAAGAGGTTTAGGGAAAGTTGCCCCCGAACCGTTTAGTGTAACAGCAGCTACAGCAGAAGTAATCAACGAGAGCGAAAATGCTGCTACCGCTAGCGTAACTATAAAAGCACGCCGCCAACGTGTTGTGAAGAAAGTCATAATTTTCGTCCTCAATATTGATAGCAGGCTTTGGGAATCCTACATAGGATAGACTAAAATTCCTAACTAAAGACAGAGAAAACACTAAGGTCGTTTTAAATTATGATTAATATTAGATTAAGCTTTTAACTATTAATATATGGATGCAATAACACTAAGATAGTTTTAAATTATGGTTAACATTAGATTAAGTTTTTGACGGTTAACTGCGGTAAATTATAAAGAATATATTGATTGACAAGTATGCCTCTGAAACTAAAAGGTTGCTAGGTATGAAATACCAACAACTGATGATAGATTTAATTACTCAATTCGAGGGTTGTAACCCTCAACAACCATAAATAGAGCGAAAAAAAACGCTAATTATTAAAGTAGGAGGCTGCCGACATCGTAAGCTAACAGTTGCAGATGAAATTCTATTAACCTTAGTTAATTTGCACCCATGGCCGAGATTTAAAATGTTAGGGTACAATTTAATCTAAGATAAATAACAGCTAATGATATTTTTCATTATTGGCTAGGTGTTTTAATATAATTATTATCATCGACCCTCCTATAACAAGTAAAAAAAATGAAAGCGAAGGGTTATGGGTAAAAGAAATATTGAGTCAAGTGGAATTAATAGTAGATAGCTACGAGTAACCCCGTAAAAGACAACAAACTATCAAAAAAAAATGTTAGGAGAGGATTGCAAAAAATACATACATTTAAAAATAAACTAATCGTCCTTCCGTCGGGCAAAAAAATAGTAGATGTAGCGGTAGGAAAAAGTGGATAAACTACTGATATTAATATATGGCGCGAACGACAAAAGAAATTAAGAGATCGTAAACTCTTTCACGCAGATCAAGCTTATGTGGGATCATAGGCACTATTGACACCTTATAAAAAAACGCAAAACAAAGATTTAACTACCTAGCAAAAAACTGAAAATCGCGATCGGGTTCAAAAAATAACAGTTGTAGAGCAGATAATGAGAGTCGTAAAATTTTTCAGAGTAGTCGCAGAAAGATTGGGGGTAAAATCGGAAAATTATGAACAAGTAATTTTGACAGTATGTGGATTAGTGAGGTGGCGAAGAGGTGCGATAGTTCTGCTCACTTAAAGTGCAATTAAGTTAAAAAAATGAATTACAATAGTTGATTAAATAGGCTTGTTTTTATTGATTAATCTTTGAAGTCTTATCGCTTGTTCCCTTTGTGGCTGTTGACACCTGCAGTCAAACAACCACAAACGTTTCACATCAATGGTTTGGAAATTTTCGGAGATGTCTATTGAATGTGGTCTCAAAAAAATCCTGATTGCAGTCGTGAGTTATTGTGATGGCGGTTTCCTATATTTAGGCACATTTACTGATGCTTTGTCAGGTTTGAGAATAGCTATATTTTATAGATTTCTGCACTAGCTGGAAGAAAACATGGACGTACTTACTGTGTATAAAGCGAGTTCGGATTTATTTGGGCTTAAAATTTGTTTAAGCCCCCTTAAGTTAAAATCCACTAAGAAATTCTCAAGGCTGTTTCAGACATCGTAATGAAATTGCTAGCAAATAATTGCTGGTTAATTGGAATATCAATAATAAACTTTGCCCCGTGATTAGGGGCTGAAATACAATTGAGTTGCCCACCGTGTTTCTCCACTACAATCTGATGGGAAATTGACAACCCAATACCGATACCTTTTCCTAAAGGTTTAGTAGTAAAAAATGGCTCAAATAGGTGTGTGCTGATATCTTCTGTCATCCCCGACCCGTTATCATTAATCTGGATTACTACCCGATTACTTTCGGTAACTTCAGTGCGAATGACAATCTTAGACGGATTGGCTTTAATTTCACTTAACGGTCGCGTCGCATTGTAATCGTCTAGGGCATCAATAGCATTAGCGACAAGATTCATAAACACCTGGTTAAGCTGACCAGCATAACACTCTACCAGAGGCAGATTGCCGAACTCTCTGACCACCTCAATCGGAGGTCGATCGCCCCTTCCTTTAAGGCGGTTATGCAAAATTAACAGAGTGCTATCAATACCCTGGTGAATATCCACTGGTTTCATCTCAGATTCATCTAAGCGCGAGAAGATTCGCAGCGACTGAATAATTTCGCGAATACGGTCTACACCTACCTTCATTGAAGTCAGCAGTTTGGGCAAGTCTTCAACCAAAAACTCCAATTCTATCTCGTCTATTTTATTTTCTATTTTTGCTCCCGAAACGGGGAATTCCTGCTGATAAAGATTCACAAGTTCAATCAGACTTTTGGTATAGTCATGGGCGTAAGAAAGATTCCCAAAAATAAAATTAACGGGATTATTGATTTCATGAGCTACACCTGCCACAAGCTGACCTAGAGAAGACATTTTTTCGCTTTGCACAAGTTTAGTCTGGGTCAATTGCAATTCGCGAAAAGCTTTTTCTAAGCATTGAGCTTGGGTTCGTAATTGAGCTTCCGATTGTTGCAATCCCGCCTCTGCTTGCAGACGCTCTTGAATCTCCTGTTTGAGCAATTGATTGGATCGGAAAAGTTCAGCCGTCCTTTCCTCAACTCGCCTTTCCAACTCCGATGTCAGCTTCAAGAGCGAGGATTCCGCTTTGACACGCTGTTCGATTTCTGCTTGCAAGCACACATTTTTCTCTAAGAGTTTCTTCGACAGGTTGCGGATCTTCATGTGGACATTAACGCGAGCTAAAACCTCTTCGTGCTGAAGAGGCTTAGTGATATAATCAACCGCACCAAGACTCAAACCTTTAACCTTATCCACCGTATCAGCAAGAGCCGTCATAAAAATTACGGGAATGTCTCTCGTTAAATCATTGGCTTTCAAACGGCGACAAGTTTCAAACCCATCAATTCCGGGCATGAGCACATCCAACAGGATCAGATCTGGCGCGGCATATTCAACCTTCTGGAGAGCACTTTGACCATCCCTAGCTACCAATACTTTGAAGCCAAAATCCGCCAAAAAATCGAACAGAACACCTAAATTAGTCGGGGTGTCATCTACGATTAAAATAGTGCTTTGTTCGGGAAGTTGGTTATTCATTATTTTGCAGTCCTATATTTCTTAATAAACTCCAAGATTTGTTGTTCTTCAAATCCTTTCACTAACTGGCGTAGATGGGTAGCAAAGGGCCCCCATTGCTCATTGAGTTGTTCTAACTTTGTAGCTTGCTCCCCAATGGCTCGAAGATCGCCCATCATCGCTAGATTGAATAAAACGGCGATTTCCTCATCGGGCGGAGCTACAATTTCAGAACTTAGAGATTTTTTTTCTTCTGCTGGTTTCCTAATTTCTTCCAAAGTTTCTTCATAAATCCATTCTAACCCTAAATGAGTACATAGTTTTTCTAAAAGCTCCTCTATTCGTATGGGTTTAGGAATAAAATCATTGCAACCTACCTCGGCGCTTTGTTGTCGATCGAAATCAAAAACGCTGGCAGAAGTAGCAATCACCACTAAATTAGTCTGAGCTGGTGATTTCCGAATCCGGCGGGTCGCTTCTAAACCGCTCATTACTGGCATCATCAAGTCCATTAAGATACAGTCGGGTTTAAACTCCTCCACCTTGTTTAAACAGTCATGACCCTCCGTTGCTTCCAGAATTTCAAATCCTAACGGCTGAAGCATTCCCGCGATGATCGAACGATTCTGCCACTTGTCGTCAGCTATGAGAATTTTTCGCTTTCGGCCTTTGAAACCAACGATTGTGTGGGCATTGGCTTTGGCTGCATTAGTCGCCCATTCCGATACCTCTGGCAAATCTAAATCGAAGCAGAAAACGCTCCCTTGTCCTAATGTACTATTCACCTTTATTTCACCGCCCATCATCTGGACTAATTGGCGGCTAATTGCCAGTCCTAATCCTGTTCCTTCAACTTTGCGGTTGGCCTCTCCTACTTGGTGAAAAGGCAAAAATATGTCTTGCAATTGCTCTGGTGCCATACCCACTCCGGTATCTTCCACTTGAAACCGAATCTTGCCATCCTGATATCCTACTTTGAATGCCACTCCGCCTTTTTCGGTAAACTTAATCGCATTGCCGAGTAAGTTAATTAAAACTTGCCGCAATCGTTTTTCATCACCCTCGACAGCAAGAGGTAGTTTGGTAATTGGCTCGTAAATCAGGGAGATTCCTTTTTGTTCTGCCCGAATATTGCAAATTTCAGCGATGCCTTCCAAAAATTGTGAGAAATGGAAATTACTCAAGTGGATTTCCATTTTTCGGGCTTCGATTTTGGAGAGATCTAAAATATCGTTAATTAAGGTTAAGAGGTGTTCGCCGCACTGACTAATCACGTTCAGACCATCTTTTTGCTGGTCAGCCAAGTTTTTTTGTCGTTTGAGAATTTGGGTGTAACCTAAAATGCCGTTGAGCGGCGTTCGGAGTTCGTGGCTCATATTAGCAAGAAACTCACTCTTGGCAGAGTTGGCGGCTTTCGCTAATTCTTCTGCTTTTTGTAAATGGATATTTTTTTCTTGTAACTGTTGCGTTCTTTCTGCCACCTTCGCTTCTAAAGTAGCGTTGGCTGCTGCCAAATCGTTATAGAGACGGGCATTTTCAATTGAAATAGCTGCTTGAGAAGATAAAACTTGTAAAACTTCTAAACGGTCGGGAGTAAAAGCACCCGTTGTGAGATTATTTTCTAAGTAAAGAATGCCAGTAAGTTTTCCTTGATGGACGATGGGAGTACATAATACTGACTTGGGTTTTTGGTTGACGATATAAGTATCCGCCGTGAAGGTTCCCTCACAACTCGCATCGTTTAATACAACATTTTCCTTAGTTCTGGCAACATAGTTAATCAAAGATATGGGTAGTTGCTGGCTGTTTTCCACTGGTATTGTTTGCAGAAATTCTACATCGCTATCTACAGTTCCATAGGCTTCAATTAGTAGATTTCCAGCTTTTTCTAAAATGAAAATGCCACTTTGAGCACCCGCATTCTCGATCGCAATTTTCATCAATTTTGCTAACAAATTAGTCAACACAATTTCGCCAGAGAGAGCTTGAGAGGCTTTGATGACAGTCGCTAAATCTAGAGATCCTGCACTCCCTCCACTCGTCGAGGTAGTGTTCATTGTGACCTGGCTACGTTGAGTTTCTGGCTTGGCTATCCGGGAAAATATTTGAGGATATCTGGCTTCCAAATCTTTGACTATAGCTTTAGCTCCCCAGCGACTATATCCGTAGTAAGCATCGGTTAAATAAATCCGAGCAATTTTATCTTTAGCGCCGGAAAAATAAAACTCTGCGGCCAGTTCGTTAGCTAATGCTTCTTCTTGAATATATCCCTGTTCTTTGGCTCCGGCTATGGCGCGATCGTAATAATCGCTGGCTTCTAAAGGTTGTCCCAAAATCCGCGCTTTTTCTGCTTCTACTAAGTCATACTTGTGCTGAAAATTGCACGGCGCGTGGAACGCCCAAGTCTTCATTTTTTCTTGATTAACTGCTACTACGTTTAGATATTTTTCTTTCTCTTTTGGCGAGGCTTTTGGATACAGTGCTAGGAGGGAAAGAGAATGGTAAAAGTTGTCGATACTCATGTGGATTAATCCAGCACCCATGCTGGCGTATTTTAATGCTAAATGAGCAATCTTCACTGTTTGATTAAACTCTTTAAATAAATAAGATAGCATCATTTTGCCGGCATAATAGGCATAGAGCAAAGTCCCATTATTAGAAGCTATAATTCCTGGCAGTAGTTCTTCTTCATTAAAGCTTGCACCTAGTAAATGGTATTTGTCTGAGCTTTTGCCCAGTAAATTGTCAACTATTTGCTGGTGAACTTTAACGAATAAAGTATCATATTCTTGTTTGAGCTGAATGGTCATACAAACATATTTTGCCTGTTCTTGCTCAAGTTTTTGTAGCTCTCCCCCGCTAAAAAGTAAGTGATTGCAATAATTTGCTATACTGTGACAAGCATATTCTATATCTCCAGTTTCTATACCACTTTGAATTGCCTCAACCAAAGATTCTAGGGTTGCCTTAAGCGGATCTTTCCAAAACCTTGCCAGACAATTAAATATACAAATTATTTTGGATTTAAGGGTAAGTGCGTTAAATTGTTCTAGTAAAAAAATAGCTAATTTGCCAAATCGATATCCAGAATCTATGTCTCCTAATCCTCCACAGAGTAACACTCCATACCAAAGATAAGCAAAAGCAGACTCAGGCGAATTTCCATACTTAATAGACAAGGCTATTTTTGTATAAAGAATTTGCGGAAACATCGCAGGATTTACAATAAAAGCTGGTGTTATAATAAGATTTAATATTCGCATAGCTGCGAGTTTATCGGGAGCTGTCATTGTCGGCAAGTTAGCTAAATTATCAACTATCAGTTCTTGAGGTGGTTCTGGCTCTAAGCTAATTCCGAACATTTCCAGAACGGCGAGTCCATTATCTATAGCTGATATTCTCCGATTTTGAGACATCTCTAATTGAATTATAAGTTCGTAGACTTTGCCTTTTTCCAGAAGGGTTTTCGATTGTTTCAGGGTAGTCTCAGATAACTGTTGCGCTCGCTCATAATTAGTGTTTATATATTCAGTTTCTGCTGCTTCCAGATGGAGGTTAAACGTCAGCTCATATTGACTCTCCCAGCTATTATCGGGGAGTAGTCCTAAACCCACATTCAAATATTTGACAGCCGACTCATAAGCTGTGGCAGCTTTAGCTTTCTGTCCGGCGATCAGATTCAGTTCTGCCAACTCATATCTTTCCACCTCTAAAGTGATTAAATCCGTTCCATAATTTAGTTGGTTAACCAGTGCAAAGATATTTTCTTTTCGTTCTTCAGGCGTTGTGGAATTCAGCAGTAGCTGACCAATTTTTCGGTGAGTTTCTTTTTTCTGCTCGTCGGGTATCAGAGAATAAGACGCCTGTTGCACTCGGTCATGCAAAAACTTGTAGGTAACATTAAACTGATCCGTTGAGTTTTCTGTAGATATTTCCGAGTCAAATAGCAGGGGGATTTTGTAGAAATTATTTAGTGGCAGAACGAAACCAGCTTGTAGCGCTTCCCATAAATCCCTTGCCGTCTCTGACTGAGATTTTTTATTAGCAATTGCCAAAACTTCTAAACTAAATTTATCTCCTATACAGGCAGCTAATTTTAAGACATTCTGCGTCGGGGACGATAGCTTTTGAATTTGGCTGACCATCAATTCGACGACATTATCGCTGAGATCAATGCCTTGAAGCAGTTGTATATCCCACTGCCAGCAAACTCGATCGAAATCAAAGGAGAGGAGTTTGTCTTGATAAAGGGATTTGAGCAGTTGAGTTAAGAAGAAGGGATTCCCCTGGGTTTTCTGAAAAACTAACTCAGCCAGGGTCAAAACTTGGGAAATTTGACTGCGAAGGGTTTCGCTCACTAATTGGTTAACATGAGATATATCCAAAGGTTGGAGGATAATATTATTTACTATCGCCCTGGTATTTTCAATTTGCTCTAAAGTATAAATTAAGGGATGAGTGGCACTGACTTCATTATTCCGATAAGCCCCAATTAATAGCAGATATTTACTATCTGGATCGGTCATTATTAGCTGAATAAGCTTAAGCGAAGCTGAATCTGCCCACTGCAAGTCATCCAAAAATATCACTAAGGGATGTTCGGCTTTACTAAACACCTGTATAAATTTTTGAAACACTCGATTAAATCGGTTTTGAGATTCCGTGGGTCCCAAAGTCGGAACCGCAGGCTGTGGATCAATAATCTTTTCTACTTCGGGAATAACCTCAATAATAATTGACCCATTGCCACCAAGTGCTTCGAGAATTTTAGCTTTCCAACTTGCTATTTGAGCCGAATTTTCCGTGAGCAGTTGCCGCATCAATCCTTGAAATGCTTGAATTAGAGCAGCATAAGGAATATTGCGTTTAAATTGGTCAAATTTACCGCCAATAAAATACCCTCTCGCTGCCACTATTGGTTTATCAACTTCATTAACTAAGGAAGATTTGCCAATACCTGAATAACCGGAAACTAGCATCATTTCCGTTGTCCCACCACTGACGCGAGCGAAGGCTTCTAACAAACTAGCAACTTCTATTTCCCGTCCATAGAGTTTTTGCGGAATCAGAAATTGGCTGTAGGAATCTAGTTGACCTATAATAAAGTGGGAAATCTCTCCTGAAGAAAGCATCTGCTGGCAGGTTTCTAAGTCAACTTTTAGTCCAAAAGCGCTTTGATATCTATCTTCAGCGGTTTTAGATAATAATTTCATTACAATTTCAGAAACTGCATCCGGGATTTCGGGATTCAGCTTTTTAGGTTCTATTGGTGCTTTAGCGATATGGCAATGAACGAATTCTAGGGGGTCTTTTGCGGAAAAAGGTAGCTTACCCGTCAGCATTTCATAAAATGTAATACCGAGGGAGTAAAAGTCGGTGCGGTAGTCCACCGATCGGTTCATTCTGCCGGTTTGTTCCGGCGACATATAAGCGAGAGTTCCTTCTAATAAGTTGGGATTTGTGACGGTTTGATTTTCTCGCTCTAAGAGAGAAGCAATGCTAAAATCAATGATTTTTACTTCCTTTGTCTCTGGGTTAATTAGGATATTTTGGGGCTTAATATCTTTATGGATCACATTACTATGATGGATCTCTCCCAGAGTGTTTGCTAACTGAATGCCGATTTTGAGAAATGCGTTTATAGCCAAGGATTGATTTTTGAGAAAATCTTTTAAAGATTGACCGCTAAAATTTTCTACAATCAGCGCTAAGCCGTTATGGTAGTTTTCTAAGCCTATGGGCCTAACTATTCCTTCACTGTCTAAATGTCTGAGGATTGTATGTTCGTGTCTTAAGCGGGAAATTTCTTCGATTGTAGGATGCTCAGCTTTGAAGGTTTTGATAATTGCTGAGGTTCTATCAATGTCTTTTGTGCCGCGATAAATAATAGTATTGACACTTTCGTAAATAGCTTCGCTTAGGTTGTAACCGAAAAAGCTAGGGATCATGTGTGTAATTTCACTGATTATAAATTGAAGAGCAGGCTGTATCTAAGTAGGTATACTGATATTTGTGGCAGACTTAAAAAAATCTTTAATGCACTATAAATAAGTATAATCTAAGCTTTTTAAATATTTTTTGAAGTTTAACAAATCTAAATATAAAAAAAACTAATAATTATACCGTAGAAACATTTATAGGCTTTCTCATAAAGATTAGGTACAATAAAAGCAGTGGCTAAACCAGCTCATAAGATTGGACGATGTAACTTGATTCAATGCAAACTATATCGCTTTTCATAATTATTGATAATTTCAACTTTGTATGATCAACTTACCAGGAGTAATAAGTCGATCTAATCGGGGATAAATCTATTAAGTTTGTCCGGTTATATTAAAGTTTTAAGTATTTATTTATAAACAGTAAAATTATAGATCTAGCACTGATGCAAGACATCCTTTTTTTCACTCTTTGTAGTAGTAAGGTGCGCAGGCAATTTCGGCTGTTATAAGATACAATAGCAGCAATTAGCTTTCTCAATTTCTTAAATGTTAAGAATTCATTAAGTTAAGGGCAAGTGCAATTATTGTATCAATCCTGGACATAGTAGTTGCAGGAAAACGCCGGAAAAAAGATTTGAATTGTGATGCCAAAATTTCAGGGGGTAGAAAAATCGGGATAGTATGGGGATCAACAAATAACACTCGCATCGATAGGTTCAATCCTTCGCACAATTAATGCTATTTTATGGTGGGATTTTTTTAATAACTACTACAGATATTGGTCATAATTGAGTACATAAAAACTGTAAAAAAATATGAATAATCCAGATTAATTAATTATTTAGGGTTATTAATCGCAGCACTTTGTGAAAAATAATTGTGTTATGAATGGATGTAGTTATAATTTCTGAAAACAGCCATACATTGTCGTCATACTCACCCAATTTTCTGTCTTCTGTGCAAATAATTCATATAACTCCACCTAGGTAGCATCTTGACGATCGGCTACCAGTGCTTTTACTTCTGCTTCTGCATTTTTTAGAGCACTGAATTGCGGTTTGCCTCTATGTTTCGGCTCGAAACTTCCATCGGCTTGTTGTTGCTCGATCCTATTTGGAGACGAGACTTTTACGCTTCATAAAATCTGGTGGCTACTTTTGTAATTGACATCTTTTCTGCCAAAGGTGCAGTCACTATTTTTTCTCGGAGAGCTAGGGAATATGCTTTCATTAGCTTTGCCTAGCAAATGATATTTTATTTTTATTTATTGTACTGCATAACAGCGGGAACCGCTGTATGTCGTTTGGATGCCAAAAATGCGATGCCATTTGGGGCGACCATTTTTATTTTGATGCTATATCCGAAGCTTGGTAGGGTTATATTCCTACCATCGAACACAACCTGCAAATAACCTTACCTCACCTCTTTAACTTAGATTCACGGCCTGACTGTTTCTATTCACCAACAGGGAGTTTTTGCGGTTGAAAGAGTAACAACATGAGCCAAAGTTGAGAGCGATCGCCCGCCGAAAACTCTACAGTCAGCCGCGCCGACTGGGTAAGTTGGGTTCATAGGCGATCGCTGTCCCGAATGGCGAGGCTGCGTTGACGGCGAGCGTCAAAAATCCCCATCGCCCCATGAGGGAATAGCTTTTTGTATAATGCACTCTTGACACAGACGATAAAACTTGTACACCCTATAGTTAAAAATGAAACAAAACAACCAACAACGTGCTACTGCCAATAAAATCAAAAAATGGATTCAAGCAACCTCAGATGTTGAAAAAGCTCGATTTGCTCTACCGATAACCAGGCTGACGAGTATCAAAAGTCTGTGCGTTGATGAAGTTGCTGCCGAAAAGTTTGCGCTTTACATAGCTCAACGAGTAAAGCTGCAGATGAATCAGGCTACTTGTCCCGAACACTTCATCAGTGAAGAATGGGAACAGCAAAAACAGTTAGTGAATGAAGCAATCACGCTCATGCAAAGTTACTTAGAAAATCCCACTTACGAAAGCCGGCAATCTCTCAGAAACTTATTCAAAGAAATTGATGGGTTGCAAGGGGAGGACTACCGCAATTTCAGGTGGACAACAGTACGCTTTGTCCGCAGTGGAGATTTACTCAAGCTAGAGTATGCGCTGCGCTGTTTCGTAGAACCAGATTTTCCCTATTGGGCTTACAAACTAGCAGCAGAATATGTAGCACGTTATACCTTGCATTCTGGTTCAGGTATCGTTGGTGAATCTATCCCCTTGTTGTTAGAAGTCGCAGAATTTTGGTGTCAGTATTATTTCAATCAAAGTTTGAGTGAAAAATTTTATGATGAGGGCTTACCCTGTGTTCTGCCCAACCAATGAGAATGTCCCGTATTTACTGTATCTGTTTTTAGGGATTCTTAATAAACCCAGCACTTTTGGCGATCGCACTTTTTGAAACTTCAGGAAACAGTGCAGAAAGAGGTGATGCAATTGGCAGTAACGTACAATGCCCTGCATTGCGCTTTTGTTACCCGTACCCTCTGTCAAATGGAAGAGCGATCGCACTTTTTACAACAGCAGCAGGATACAAGAAATAACTAAAACTCGAATCTGTGTTTTCAAAAGCAGGGACTACCTAAAATCTCATATCACGTGAAAAAGGAACAACTACAACTTCGCCATCTCCGCGTATATCTGTTGTATGTTATCTAGTTTTAATAGACTTTTTGACATCCTGCAAAAGTGCAGACTGAGCCATATAAACATACTTATGGATAAGTACAGATCTAGTGGAGACAAGTTCTAAGTAATTAATAAGATGGCTTCAGTATCCAACTAGCGACGAGCGTTCATACACAACGTGGACTGACAAGTTGAGGCACATTAGAGGCAACGTCGGAATTTTCCTGGTTTGCTAGGTAAACTATAAATATAGTAATCCCAATTTTTAGAGGACTGGAAAATGGATGCAATTACTGACCTGCCGGGGTATCGCATAACAGAACAACTGTATGCAGGATCTCGCACTCTAGTATATCGCGGTGTTCGGGAGAGCGATCGCACTCCAGTCGTCATCAAACTGCTGCGGAACGAATACCCTAACTTCAGTGAATTGGTGCATTTTCGCAACCAATATACCATTGCCAAAAATCTCAACCTCCCCAGTATTGTTAAACCCTTCGATTTAGCACCCTACAAAAACGCCTATGCTTTGATAATGGAGGACTTTGGAGGAGTCTCTCTGTCTACTTATCTCAAGGCAGCAACCGATCGAAACCAACCCGATAAATCTGGAGCTTTAGAAAACTTTCTCAAGAAGGCTTTGCAACTAGCAGAAATTCTCCACTATCTCTACCAAAACCGAGTTATTCATAAAGATATCAAACCCGCCAATCTCCTGATTCATCCCGATAGCAAACAAATTAAACTCATTGACTTCAGTATTGCTTCTCTGCTGCAGAGAGAAACCCAAGAAATCCATAATCCCAACATCCTTGAAGGAACCTTAGCTTATCTCTCCCCAGAACAGACAGGAAGAATGAATCGAGGTATTGACTATCGTAGTGACTTTTATTCTGTTGGTGTGACCTTCTATGAATTGTTGACAAGACAGTTACCCTTCGAGTCAGACGACCCTATGGAGTTAGTGCATTGTCATCTAGCTAAACAGCCGATTCCGATCCACGAAATCGCTCCAGCAGTTCCCCTAATTTTATCCCAAATAGTCAGTAAACTGATGGCGAAGAATGCAGAAAATCGCTATCAGACTGCATTAGGACTCAAGCACGATTTAGAGATTTGTCTGGAGCAATTACAAAAAACAGATAACATTGAGACGTTTGCATTGGGAACGCGGGATATTACAGACCGTTTCCTCATCCCCGAAAAGCTCTACGGCAGAGAAACTGAAGTTGATAATTTATTAGCGGCTTTTGAACGAGTCAGTGCGGGCAGCACCGAAATGATGCTAGTGGCAGGCTTTTCCGGCATCGGAAAAACCGTTGTAGTCAACGAAGTTCACAAACCCATTGTCCGAGAGCACGGCTATTTCATTAAAGGCAAATTCGACCAGTTCAATCGCAACATTCCCTTTTCGGCATTTGTGCAAGCATTCCGCGATTTAATGACACAATTGCTCAGTGA
>NZ_JAUBTQ010000092.1:0-15228 GCF_036702515.1 Microcoleus sp. BROC3 | reverse complement strand
AATGGAGAAGATTTCCAGCAATTTATTGACGCTCTTTCTCTACAATTGGGTGAAGATATTGCCCTGATTCAAATGGAGCGAGCGAGTGCTCATATCACTAATGAACTATCATGGCCCGAAAATTTAATTCCTGTCTGTCAGCCCTCACATAGTCCAGAACTTAATCCAATTGAACGGGTCTGGGAATATATCAAACAGCAACTTCTTGGAGAGGTTTTTACAACACTTGGGCAACTACGAGAGCGCTTGCAACAAGTTCTTGAAAAAATCACTCCTGAGGAAATCTGTTCGTTGTCATCTTACAATTTTATTCTTGAAGCCCTATTCTATGCAGCTTCATATTAAATTGGTATGACCTATCTTTTTTTAACATAAGTCGGTCAAATCTTTGCCCTGTACGGCTTTTGGGCGGGGTTGTCACCCCGCCCGATCACCGCCAGCTTGTGGGCAGGGAGATTATCCATAACAACAACTGCACATTTGCCTAAATTTGGTACTAAAAAGTGTTTAACAAAAACTTCAAATCCCTTGTCACCCATCGACTCCTGCGAGCGTAATTAGTCATACTAATTTTTTAAACTTATTGATCCGACAACTGTGATTCTTGTACCCAATAAAATGGTTTTAAATCGTAGAATCTACTACCGTATCTCGACGAACGAGCGTGGGTTCGTGTCAACCCAATAAAACGCCCATTTCATCCAACAAAAAAACCCGGTTATCAGGGTCAAGATTTTTCACTTTTTCCCAACATTCACACCTCCAAATTTGTACTCTTTCAGCGGCAGACTGACTACTGCGTATGGTCTTTTTTTTCGAGTCAACTTTTGTTTTTTTAGTTCGCGACACATCATACTAGGGCGCTCAAGCTTCCTTGTAGATCAAATGCCAATATTCTGACAACGTGCTATCCGAATGTTTTTTTTCATCAGAATCAATTCAGTCCTGCGCGAGTTTAACACACTTTTAAAACTTCAAAGAAAGTTGTTTGGTTTGAACCTGGTAAGTCGTTTGTTTGTGTTTTAATATTTTTTTAACCAACCCTTTCCTCACATCAAATGTGGCTAATTTCCTCATGGATGTATCGCCTTCTTCAGATATTTTAACTATTTTATAGCAAAATTCGAGCGAATAAGGTTTCATTTTTTTTGCTTATGTACTAAATCCAGTGTATTATATATACATGGAATATGCTGTAATATCCTGACTATGCAGCACTACCTAGAATTGTTCTCTCGTAATTGTCAGGAATGGTGAGGATTAGATATAGTATCATGTCAGAGGAAGCATCAGTCTTTATGGGCATTGAATATTAGTATTTTGTGCCTACAGTTTGGTAACTGAGAATGAGTTGATTGCTAGATTAGGTCATTCCTAAGAACCTCACAAATTTTAACTACTTTTATGGAAGTCTTATAAGTCTTGAAAACAGCTAGATCTTATAGATTGGTGCGATATCCGCAGACACGGACGTAGGTGCAGCAGATCAAGCTAGTTTGGGCTTGAAATTTGTTTAAGTCCCGTTAGTTATAAATCCCTGGTAAAAAAACGATTTATACGTCACTCCCGATCTAAAAATAAAATAAACTAGGGGTGAGAGATTTTCACTTACCCCTGCCATTTTTGCTCCGGCTTTTAACAACCAATTTTAGTAATAAATCGCCACAAAAGCTCGGAAATTGCTCCTAAAAATACTTGTCGATTTTGAGGGTCAAAATCATGAATGTTCCCAGCAAATGACCTGCGCTCATGCAAGCCAGAAATGCCGGTACGCTAACATTTTTGAACAAAGACGGGAAGGGCAAAGGCATTTTCGGTCCGATGTGGGGATACCAAATTCGGCGGCTGAGAACTAGCAATGCTAAGATATTGCAAACAAACATCACCAGAGGCTTTTGCCAATTTCCTGATGCTGTGTCAGTCACAGTCGATGCTACTACTGCCAGTAAATTTGAGTTAATCATCGTGGATGCTCCTATTTTTCATAAACTATCCCAAATGCTCGATGAGATTTCTTGTCAAAAATCCAGCAGGGGCGATCGCCTTTACGCCATAAATATCTGTTGCTATTAATATTTACCGCGCCAGCGACAGCGCCCCCACCCGGAATCATCGAATCACAGCACGAAGTCTTTTAATGCCGTTCAAAAGTAACGAAAGATACAAATGGACGAAACCATACTCCCTGCCATTTGTAACTTTTAGCCTGTCTGGCAGTGGCGGCATTTCCTCACGTTGCCAGACAGGAAAAACAGCTACTCATTAGTGAGCAATGTAGGTAGGCAGAAAGTGAAGTATGTCACGCAGAACGCTAAATCCAGCCGCGTCCCAAAGCAAATAAGCTAAGAAACCGATCATCGCTAAGCGACCGTTCCAAAGTTCTGCTTGCGGGTTGAAGCCAAACAGAAAGGCATTCCGATCTTTGCCGTTGTAGGCATTAGCCGTAGGAGGCAAGTTAGTAGGACGGGTTTCCATGTTTTTACATTCCTTAACAATGTTTCGCTTATCATCGTAGCGACCTAATTTCTACTTTGCTATCTGCCTCTAGGCTCAAGATATACACAAGTCTAAAGGAGGAGTTTGAGACAAAAAAATATGTGTTAAGTTTTGTTTATCCAGATGATTTAAGCGAGCGCTTGTATCTGTAGATACTGAATACAACCGCAAGTTTAAAGGGCAGTGAAATGTCCGATCGCGCTGCTGCGACAAACAACGGCGCTTTTTACTCGTCAGTTGATTTGAGATTTTAGATTTACTCCACAGATGAATCTGGAAGCTTGAACTAAGCTCTAAAATTTTGGCAGACTCACGACTGTTGTCGGAAAGCAAGTATCCGTTTTTGAGCGGGCCCATACTGAATCCGCGCTCTGCTAGGTGCAAGAAAATTTACTAAATTTCAACTCAAAAGCCGAACACATCGCGCTGGAGTTAATTAAAATAGGAGATAAACAGATCGATCGGGAGAAACAGTTATCGAAACCATCTACGGCAATCTTCAAGGTTTAAAGTCCAGCCAGCTCAAGCAACTCGAAAAGCTTTACCACCAGCGACTACCGGGCGATCGCATCACCACTGCAGAATTCGCCCAGCGCGTCGCAGGCATCAGCACGGAAATAGACAAACCAATCTGCACCTACATCAACCGCCGCGGACAAGTAATTCGCGTCGGCGTGGGTACACCCCGCCAAACGCAGATTGCGCCCTTAGAATTGCCCCGCTACGGGGGAGGTCGCCTCAGCGGCATTCGCTGCATCGCCACCCACTTGAAGTCAGAAACCCCAAGCGAAGCAGCTCTCACAGCAATGGCAATTCAGCGCTTGGACGCCCTCGTTTGGCTGACACTGACCGGCGGAGGATTTCAGCGCCGCGGTGGCGGTGGGACAGGCTACATCCAAGAAACTTATCTCGCTCACCTGATACCCCAGGGAGACCAGCCAAATTTTGAGTTCTCTGTTTTGAGCGCTCAGTTAGAACCAGATTCAACTGATGAAATAGAAGAGCCTTCAATTCAAAAGTCACTAATTCAAACTCAACACTTTCCCTGGAAAATATCAGAACCCCTGAATTTGGACGAACTCGCCGACCAAGACTTTCTGGATTTGGTGGAAGGACTCGAAGCAGAGTTTGAAGCAGAGTTTGTCGCTAAGCAGGTCGATGCAGACCAAGACAAAGTGCTGTTGGTAGGTGTAATGACTCAGCACATGACTCTGTTGGAGTTTGAGGACGGGCTCGCAGAAATCACGCGGCTGGTTGAAAGCGCCGGAGGTCAGGTTCTGCAAACAGTGCGCCAAAAACGATCGCGCCCCCATCCGCAGACAGTGGTCGGCGAAGGCAAAGTTCAGGAAATTTCCCTTACCGCTCAGACGATTAGCGCTAACCTCGTGGTATTCGATCGCGACCTGGCCCCCGCACAAATACGGAACTTGGAAACTCAGATAGGTATCCGCGTAGTCGATCGAACAGAGGTAATTCTCGACATCTTTGCCCAAAGAGCTCGATCGAGCGAGGGTAAATTGCAAGTCGAACTCGCTCAGCTACAGTACAACCTGCCCCGGCTCAGAGGTCGCGGTCAGGCAATGTCGAGACAGGGCGGCGGCATCGGTACCAGAGGTCCCGGGGAAACCAAACTCGAAACCGAACGGCGGACGATCGCCAAACGCATTTCTCGATTGCAGCAAGAAGTAAATCAACTGCTGGCCCACCGCTTTCGGCTGCGGCAGAACCGGCACCACCACGAGGTACCCTCAGTGGCGATCGTCGGCTACACCAACGCCGGTAAATCGACTCTGCTCAACCTGCTCACCAATTCCGAGGTCTACGCCGCCGACCAGTTATTTGCCACCCTCGACCCCACAACCCGACGGTTGACCATTGCCGGCGTCACCGGGGAACCCCTGTCGATCGTGCTCACAGATACAGTGGGCTTTATTCGCGAACTGCCTCCCGCCTTGATCGACGCTTTTCGGGCTACTCTCGAAGAAGTCACTGACGCCGATGCTTTGCTGCATCTCGTCGATCTCTCCCATCCCGCGTGGCAGAGTCAAATTCGATCGGTCATGAATATTTTGACAGATATGCCCGTAACTCCCGGGCCAGCCCTTGTAGTTTTTAACAAAATCGATGCCGTAGATGGAGATACTCTCGCCCTCGCCCGAGAAGAGTTTCCTCAAGCCGTATTTATTTCGGCGGCCAAAGGTCTCGGGATGGAAACTCTCCGCGACAGACTAGCTCAGCTCATTCAATACGCCCTCTACCCTCGGTAAATACTTAAATATTACTTTTAAGTAGTTGACATTCCGGAATACACGTACATATACTGAGGACAGATATCGTCGAACCATGAGATGATAATAAGAGTAGTCAGATTGTGCATTGCGCAAAGTACAATACAGCAGAGCTAGTTTGCGAGCCGTTAAATAATTAATTTCAGGAGGCGGCGGTCAAGGTAAAAACACTCTTTGTTAATGGCTGTAACGGCCCTTGGTTGAGAGGTGCAAAAAGATGTTGCTTCACTCCGTGCAAACCACTAATCAGTGCCAACCACGCTAGGCGGGGCTAAGGTGAAAGAGAATAGTATGACTAAAGTGTTTGGGCGATCGCCTCAAGCGCTATACTATCTTTTACAGGTGCCCGCCACAGAAAACATCAATTTATTCTCAGATATCTAAAATCCTTGCCCGTCGTGCAGCGCTAATCTCTAGCACTCTTTCTATTTTCCGATTTTACCAATGTTTAACTAAATAGTTATGTGTACGCCACTGGCAAAACTAGCAATTGGACTCTCTGCCACAATGGCAACAGCGTTCTACTATCTAGCTGCCGCCCCTCCGGCTTCAGCAGCCATCGATGTGTGCGGGCCCGGAAACTTTTCAGATGAGTGCGTGAAGGGTCAGCAATCAACAGGGGCCTCATCATCAACATCCCTGCGAGACCCCGTACCGGACGCGCAGGTAGCCGAACCGCAGGTAGCCGAACCAGAGCCGTTACCGGAAGCGCCGGTAGTAGAACCGCAACTGGCCTCGCCAGAGCCGTTACCGGAAGCGCCGGTAGTCCTCCAATCACCAGAACCGACAGTAGACACCGTAGCGCCGACGCAGCCTGCAGTCGAATCGCCACTCACCCCGCCAGAGCCTACAGAGCAATTACCTGATGCCCAACCACCTGCGGTCATGACAAATCCGATAGTGCCACCTGCACCCATAGTGGCACCAACGCCGAATTTTCCTAATATATACGAAAATACCTCGGTCAGGACAACAGCGATCCCAGAACCGGGTACTGTGGTAGCACTCCTCGTTACAGGCGCAGGAATCATCGGTTTCGGCAGAAAACGAAACAAGCAGGTCGGTCAGCAACGGTAGGCAGGCCGAAGGTGCTGCTTGTTTTCAAAATCTCTCCGCTTGTTGAAGCGCGGGTATTTTTTTAGGTGTACGGTAAAATAAAAGAAAATTGTATAAATAATAACTTTACACGTTGCTGGCTACAACTATATAAAAATTCAAATAAGATTGGTTAAGATTACAATAAAAAATATTGTTATTGTAAGCGTGTCCGATGACCCCTAAAGTAGAAATTTACACTTGGAGAACCTGCCCGTTTTGCATTCGTGCTAAAGCACTCCTGAAGCGAAAAAGGGTGGACTTTACAGAGTACGCGATCGACGGAGATGAAGCAGCACGGGATCAAATGACCGATCGAGCCCACGGAGGCCGTACCCTGCCCCAAATATTCATTAACGACCAACACATAGGCGGCTGCGACGACATCCACCAACTGGATTCTCAAGGCCTGCTAGATCCGCTGCTAGCAGCAAAATAACGCTTTTCCTGTTGACTTTTCAGTTAGCCCAAATTTTCCGGCGACCAATTCTTAATTTTAACTGACAATGAAATTTGCATTCATCATCGATCCCCTCGCGCGACTAATTCCAGGACACGATACCAGCGTAGCGCTGATGGAAGCCGCTCAAGAGTTGGGTCACGAAGTCTGGGCGACTCAAGCTAACGAATTAAGCGTCATCGGCGGCAAAACCTGGGCAATGCTCAGTCGGGTAGCCCTCACCCCAGTCAAAGTCGTAGATGGACGCTGGGAGGCTGCTGAGGCTTGGTACCAGGTAGAACAGCCTACTTTGCAGCCTCTGGAAGCAATGGACGCAGTATTTATGCGGACAGACCCCCCAGTCAACATTCCTTACCTCTACGCTACTTACCTTCTAGACGGCATCGATCCGGGTAAAACTTTGGTAGTTAACAGTCCCAAAGGATTGCGGGCGGCGAATGAAAAGATGTATGCTTTGCAATTTGAGGGAGCGATCCCCGAGACAATTGTTTCTCAAAATAAGCAGGTAATTCGGCAATTTGTTGAGAAAAAAGGAGCGGCAGTTCTTAAACCATTGGGTGGCAAAGCTGGCGAGGGGATTTTGTTCTTGGAGGCGGGCGATCGCAATCTTAACTCCCTGGTGGAAATTAGCACTCAACAAGGGCAAATTCCAGTGATGGTTCAGACTTATCTGCCGGAAGCCAAAGAGGGAGATAAACGGATTATATTGTTAGACGGCAAGCCCATCGGTGCTATCAACCGCATTCCCACCGGCAATGAATTTCGCGGCAACATGGCCGTCGGCGGCCGAGTCGCAAAAACAGAAATTACCGATCGCGAACTGCAAATTTGCGCTCAGTTAGAACCAGTGCTGCAACGAGACGGACTGTACTTTGTCGGCATTGATATCATTGGCGGTTATCTCACAGAAGTTAATGTCACCAGCCCTACAGGGATCAGAGAAATTGACTTGTTTGACGGCGTTAGTTTGGGCAAACAAGTAATTGAATGGGTGGAGAAGGAAGAAGGAAGAAGAAAGAAGGAAGAAGGATGAGGGAAGAAGCCAAGCACGACACAGATGAGGACACGGATACACGGATTAATTATCGACCTTCAGGCAGATGTTGCGGTCATTAGTTATTGGTTAGTTGCTACCAATTCCCAATTCCCTGTTGGGCCGATGCCCTGTTGGGCCGATGCCCAATTCCCAATTCCCAATTCCCAATTCCCAATTCCCAATTCCCAATTCCCAATTACTAATTATTAAATTATGTCAAAAATAGGCGTTGCAGTAGTCGGTACAGGTTTCGGTCAAAAAGTACACCTTCCCGGCTTCCAAGCCCATCACCGGACAGAGGTTGTTGCTGTTTACCACCGGAATTTAGACAAAGCAAAGGCGATCGCCTCTACCCACAATATCCCCTACGCTTGCGACTCGATCGCCGATATAGTAGCCATCCCAGAAGTAGCGGGCGCCAGCATTTCCACACCGCCATTTTTGCATTTTGAAATGGCAAAAACCGTCTTGGAAGCAGGCAAGCATTTATTATTAGAAAAACCCACAGCCCTGACAGCAAATGAAGCCAGGGAACTTTACCGATTGGCCAACAACGAATCTCAAACCGATTTTAAAAATGGTGGTTCGAGAGCAATTGCCACAATGGACTTTGAGTTTCGCTTCATCCCCGCATGGCAAATGCTAGCAGAATTATTGGCAGCAGAATATGTGGGAGAAAAGCGTTTAATTAAGATTGATTGGCTGGTGTCGAGCCGCGCTGATGCGAGTCGCCCCTGGAATTGGTACGCGCAAAAAGAGCGAGGAGGCGGAGTTTTGGGCGCGACAGGTTCTCACGTTTTTGATTATATTAGCTGGCTGTTCGGCCCGCCGCAGAGGCTTTCTGGGCATTTGATTACAGGAATTTCGCGGCGGCCCGATCCGAATGATTGGGGAAGTTTAAAATTAGTTGATGCCGATGATTCGTGCACGTTGATGTTGGAATTAGCCGGGGGAACTCCTTGTCAAGTTTGTTTGAGTTCTGTTACTTATCAAGGGCGAGGACACTGGGTGGAAATATACGGGAGTAAGGGTACGTTGGTGTTGGGAAGCGATAACCAGCAAGATTACGTCCACGGATTTCGCTTGTGGGGTTCCCAAGGTGGAGAACCTTTAGCTGAAATCAAAATTCCTCAAAGATTGGAGTTTCCTCAAGTTTATCCAGACGGGAGGATTGCACCGTTTATTCGAGTAGTAGATAGGTGGGTAGAAGCAATAGATGGCGGTAAATCGTTGATACCGTCGCTCAGAGAAGGGGTTTACTCTCAGTTGTTGATGGATTTGACCCAGGAGTCGAATGCTACGGGAACTTGGGTAGATTTACCGAATTTAGATAAATTTTTGGGCACTAAGTAAAAGTGAAGCATCCCAAAGCAATCTCACGCACTCGATCGCACCCCAAACCCGATAAACTACGAATAGATAAACTCAATCCAACCCTATATCCAGAGTCGATAGTTGTGAATGGCGCGCCCTGAAAGTCCTTGCCTCAGTATAGCGATCGCTCGCCTGAGAACCGCTGGGGCAAACCATTTTGCCACTTGGGTTCTACAAGCTCCCTATCCCAGCGGGTATGTTCACCACGACTGTATGTGGCCCGATACCCTCTCCCAATCTTGGAAAGCTTGGCAGGAAATGTTTTCGCCCTCCGGGACAATTCACGAATTGCCCCTAAATCCTGATGGCAGTTTCGTCTCGCCGGAAAACAACCAGAATATACTGGCAGAAACTGAACAACGAAGTCCTCAGTCGCTAGACCTCGCTCCAGCGACGCCCTCTGTGCCGCTCCACCTCGGTCAACGGGGGTGGGGCGAGAAGGGGGATCAGCATCCGCCTCGGCCACCAGCAAGCTACAGCAGCCGCCTGATGCAGCATTTGGGGATTAATCTTTGGCAGTGGCTGTTTGAAGGCCCGATTCAGGGTAGTCTCCAGGAAAGTAAAGGTATTGCGATCGGGCAAAATCTACCCCTGCGAGTACGCGTAGACTTGCGCGAACCGTATTTAATTGCTTTGCCTTGGGAAATTATGCAGCCGCAAGCCGGTCAACCGGCAATTTCTCTGTCGCAGCAACTGCTGTTCAGCCGCACTACCAGCAATGTTGAACCTTTGCCACCCCTGCAGCCTGCGGAGTCGCTCAACATTTTGCTAGTTTTGGGACAAGCAGAACCCGGCCGCGGCGCTAACTCTCAATTTTCCAACAGCAATAACGGTCATTTGCAGTTGGGAGAAGAAGCGCTCGCCTTAGCTGCCGTTCTGGAAAGTGCTTTTCAAACCGACGACAGTGGCAAATATTTTGACATCAGCGTTCCGACTCGCGTCGATACTCTGATCGAACCTACTCCGGCGGAACTAATTTCTCGGCTGGAAACGCAAGCTTACAACATTCTGTTTTACGCCGGCCACGGAATACCGGGCCCCGACGGCGGCTTGCTATTTTTGGGGCCGGAAACGGCGATTAACGGTACTGAACTGGCTCAGGTATTAGTTCGATGCCGCGTGACTCTGGCGGTGTTTAATGCCTGCTGGGGAGCTCAGCCGGCGGTGGAGAGGCTGCACTCAACTAACGGCCAGCAACAGGCGATCGCCCGCAGCAGTTTGGCGGAGGTACTGATCCATCACGGGGTGCCTGCGGTGTTGGGGATGCGGGACTCGATCGCCGATCGCGAGGCCCTGAGTTTTATCCAAACTTTTGCCCAAGCTTTGGCCGGACGGATGTCGATCGATCGGGCCGTCGCCGTCGCCAGACAGCAGTTACTGACGCTTTACAAGTTCAATCAACCCGCTTGGACGCTGCCTGTGCTGTATATGCACCCTGAGTTTGACGGTCAGCTAACTGAGCCGGTAGATGACCTCAAAACTGAATTGCCTTTAAATTCTTCTACTTGGCTGGGACGGTTGCCGTCTTGTGCTTATTTGCGGGGGCGCGATCGACCAAATGCCAAATCCACCGACTCGACCAATCAGGTTTGGCCGATTCGCGCCGGTATGGTTCGAGTCGGACGCTGGGAAGAAAACGACGTAGTGATTCGAGAACAGTGGGTTTCTCAAAAACACGCCGAGATTTTCTGCCGAAACACGATCGGAGATAGCCGGGAAGAACCTAGCTACTTCCTGCGCGATTTTTCTCGTTATGGGACTCTAGTTTTGGGCTCTGAGGGATGGCAGAGAGTTCACCACCAAGAATTGCTGCTACGCAGCGGGACTCAGCTAAAATTTGGCAGTTCTCAAGGTCAGATTTTTGAGTTCACTATTGAGGTTCCCAAAACTTCGGGCTACAGTGAGACTGATTGCGGAACGAATTAAGGTGCGCGTGTAGCTAATGAAGGCAAGCGGCGAGTGGCACAGCAAAGTTCTGGGCGTTGAGTCTCCAATCTGAATTTAAAAGAGTTACTTACCACTGATAGCTCCCAACTAGCTCTTGGCACAGTCCCCCTTCTATATTTTCCTTTTCCCCCTGAGGTATTACATCATGGCTACCCAATCTCCTGATTCTGAATATTTTCGCGACTCACAAACTCAGGCCCAGATGGAACTTCTCGCCACAATAGTTCAGACTGATGTTGCTTATCCCTGGAATCCTGCACAGCTTGAATCAGAATCTTATTTGGCTGCCCTAGAGCAGGAATTTGCGCTATCTGATTCCTTCAGCGACAGCGATATTGCCCTGAAATCGCAAGTTTTATTCTCGCAATTAGAACAAGTTTGGCTGACGACTGCTCTGCAAAAGTCTTTGCGCGAAAAATTTGCTCGCGTTCCTCAAGATTTTGTGGCCCGCATCGCTCAAAGCGTGCAAAACGCAACTGTTAAGTATCAATCTTTAGCTGACCAAATGGTAGAGTGCGTGTTAGATATTTTGCCTCAGTGGGCTGAGGAAGATTTGCAGGTGTTGGCGCGTCCTTTGGCTTATGCCATGCGAGATGTTGATTCGGAAGGGGGGGAATTGGTCATGGCGACTAATAGACCTTGGGCCCAATTGTCGGAAATAGAACAAGCTAGAGTTAGTTTGGCTGTCGCCCGCTATGCAATCTCGCAATTAGCAATTGCTGATTAGTTCTTTGAGGGCTGAGTTTTTGTGCTGCGATAGCGGTAATTTTTTTAAATTAATATAAAATTAATCTACCTTTAGTTAGATGTCAAATTCGTCTAATTATTAAACCCTAGGGATTGCTATAGTTTGATATAGCAATCCTATTTGATTTGTAGACAAGATAATTTTTTTTGAACTATAGCAAGCGCGCCAGACGGTTAGGACCCAGATGTGGTAGCATTTTCAATCAGCTTTTTATGGGCGGCGTCGCAGAAACGACCCACAAGAATTATTTTTTATTATGGAACAAGCCGGAAAGCCTGTTGCTGACATTGCTGAAGATTGCTTCTGATATCTTTTCCGGTTGGGTGGGAATGATCGAGTCAAGGTCGCACAATTCCACATTCCCCCACTCCCCACTCCCCACTTCCGACTCCCCATCATTCCAGTGTTACCGAAATTGATAGGACTTCTCTACTCGGTAACTAAAGCCTTATTCCTTCTTCCTTCTGCTATATTTTGCCAGGTTTGGACTCGCTAAGCAGTTTGGCAACCGCAAGCAAGATGAATTATCATACAAGGGTCAAAATGTTAAAAAATGTAAATAGAGTAATTGAGGTGTGTCGGAATTTTCAACTGAATTAAAAAGTGGACAGCAGGAAACTCTGACTGTTGGAGGCACGATCGGGAATTTTAAATATATTTTATGACAACTTCAAGATTTGACCTTCAAGACTTGAAACGCCGCTTTGGGCGGATTTCGCGGGTGCCGGCGGCAACGCTAGTCGTTTTGGGGGCGGTTGCTTTCGCCGGTGCGATCGCCGGAGCCTGGTTTGCGCGTGAAGGCACTGTCAGCGGCATTTTTGCCACAATCAACACTTGGCAGCAAAACCCGTCCGTGTGGCTGCAAGTGCCTGCTACGAGCAAGATGTATTTGTTAGTGCCGACTGTCGCGCTTGTCTCTGTTGCTTTAGCTGCAATTAAAATTTCGCCTCAACCCCAGAAATGGTCGCGTGCTGTGGTAGTTGCAATAGTTCTGGCTTTAACCATTCGCTACGTTTTGTGGCGATCGCTAGCTACTCTCAATTTAAGCGATCCCCTCAACGGTATCTTTAGTTTGGGGCTGTTTTTCCTAGAAATGTTAATGATTTTCACCACCAGCATTCAACTGTATTTAATGCTGAGAGTGAAAGACCGACGTCGAGAAGCCGATCGCATGGCAGTTGCAGTTGAATCTGGAAACTTTGCCCCGCCCGTAGATATTTTTATCCCAACTTACAACGAACCGGCTTTTATTTTACGGCGCACTGTAATCGGCTGTCAAGCTTTAGATTATCCCAACAAAAAAGTATATTTGCTCGACGATACTAAGCGGCATGAAATCAATTTGCTGGCAAAAGAACTGGGATGCGAGTATATAACCAGACCAGATAATATTCACGCCAAAGCTGGAAACATCAATCACGCCACAGCCCTAACTAATGGAGAACTAATTGTAGTTTTTGATGCCGACTTTATTCCTACTAAAAACTTTTTAAATAGAACAGTTGGATTTTTTCAAGATACACAAATCGCCCTCGTTCAAACACCGCAAAGCTTTTACAACCACGATCCCATCGCCCGCAATTTAGGTTTAGAAAATGTGCTCGCGCCGGAAGAAGAAGTATTTTACAGGCAAATTGAAATCATCAAAGACAGCGCCGACAGCGTGATTTGTTGCGGTACATCTTTTGTAGTTAGGCGCAGTGCTTTAGAAACAGTAGGAGGCGTGGTCACAGATTCAATTTGCGAAGATTATTTTACCGGAATTAGACTGTCAGCAACCGGGTATCGCTTAGTTTATTTAGATGAAAAATTGAGTGCTGGTTTGGCAGCAGAAAACATAGAGGCTCATCTAACTCAAAGGCTACGCTGGGCGCGAGGCACGCTTCAGGCATTTTTTATTGATTCCAATCCTTTGACGATTCGCGGTCTCAGACTCGTACAAAGGCTGTCTCACTTGGAAGGATTGCTGCACTGGTTTACCAGTTTAACCAGGGTTTTGTTTCTATTGATGCCTTTAGCTTATTCGTTTCTCGGCATACTTCCTTTGCGGGCAAGTGCGCGGGAATTGCTGTACTTTTTCCTGCCTTACTATTTGGTGCAAGTTACTGTGTTTTCTTGGCTGAACCGCAGATCGCGATCGGCTTTACTTTCCGATGTTTATTCATTCGTCCAGTGTATTCCTTTAGCGGTAACTGTGGTGAGTGCAATGCTAAATCCCTTTGAGAAAGGGTTTAAGGTGACGCCGAAAGGAATTGCCAGCGATCGCTTTAGTTTTAACTGGAATTTGGGATGGCCTTTAATTGCCTTGTTCGTCGCTACAGCATTCAGTTTGTGGCAGAATGTAAACATTAATTTAGTTCAAAATATTGGCAGCGTACAGGCAATATCAGAAAGTGCAGAGTTGTTAAAAGGCATGAGTTTGGGATGGATTTGGAGCGTTTACAACTTGCTGATGCTGGGGATTGCATTACTAATTTTGGTGGATATTCCTAAGCCGGACATTTACGAATGGTTCAATTTACGCAGGGTTGTACAATTGAATATGGGTGGTCAAAGTTTTTGGGGTATAACGACTGTCATTTCGGAAAGTGGCGCTGAAGTTGCTCTGACACAGCGGCCAAGTTTTGCGGTGGAAAATAAAGGCAGTAAAGAGAGTTTTACTGCAGCAGAGATTTTGCCAAAATATGCCTTTGAGACAAGTTTATCGCAGGATAAAATAAAAGCGCTCCCTCGCAGTGCGGCAGTCAAAACCAGGAACTCGCTAGCGCCCTCTGCTGTTGAGTTGGGCGCTGAGGGTCGTTTAACCAAAGGTTTGATTGATTGCGATTCGGCGACTCTAGAAATTATGGAAGAGGAATGTTTTATTCCTGTGGCTAAGATTGAGTTTGTGAGCAATAAATCTCAGTTGGAGTCGAGTTTTCGCGATGATGTTGGGTGCAGTTTGGTGGAGTTTCCCACTGTCCGAATTGCGTTCGATCGCCTGAACATTACCCAGCACCGCTGTTTGATCGAAATGCTGTACTGTCGACCGGGTCAGTGGAAGCGGCAGGAAACTCCCGGAGAATGGCGATCTCTGTGGTTATTGTTGAGAATCGCCTTGAAACCGAGAGCCGTTTTTGAGAGGAATAGACAAGTTAGGCCGATCAGAGTTTCGCAACTTTAAATCAATTCTCTGATCGCATTTATTTTTCTATCTTATACCAATTCTTCAAAGTTATGCTACAGTATCCAAAGCTGATAAAATGTACTCCGATTCGGCTAGAGACGCTATTTATTCTGTTGAAAATTTCCTAATAAAAGCGCCAACTTTTTCTTTAAGCTCATCTAAAATTTCATAGATAGTCCAACTAAGTTCTTCTTTAATTTGTCCCCATATTCTCTCAAGTGGATTCACTTCTGGACAACAAGCAGGTTGAAAAATCAATAGAATATCCAGAAGGTATTTTGGGAATACTACTATGATGAAACCTGCCATTATCTACTTAAATAATATTTAAATTATCTGGATATTTCTCGGCTAGTTGGTCTAAAAATAGTTGAAAGCACATACCATCTCAATGTGAAAACTCCAACAAAAAAAATCTCTCGTTTGTAGTGCAACTGCACCAGATAAATAGGGCTTGCTGAATAATCGATCGCTTTCTGACGATCGGGAGCGATCAATATCTTCAAGCTCGACTTAATATAAGCTTTTCCTGTGTTAATCTCCGGTACATATAATTTTGAATTATCTTCAATCCCAAAATAGGTGTTGTTTTGCCCGCTCGACATAAAAACACACAAA
>NZ_JAUBTQ010000091.1:0-15593 GCF_036702515.1 Microcoleus sp. BROC3 | reverse complement strand
GTTTTGTTGAGATTTGTGCCAACTATGACGCTGCCAAAGTCGATCGTACTTGTAGTAC
Source organism: Microcoleus sp. BROC3 (assembly GCF_036702515.1). Taxonomy (NCBI): domain Bacteria; kingdom Bacillati; phylum Cyanobacteriota; class Cyanophyceae; order Oscillatoriales; family Microcoleaceae; genus Microcoleus; species Microcoleus sp. BROC3. The sequence continues at coordinate 15,535 of NZ_JAUBTQ010000091.1, read as the reverse complement.
CATCAACTATATCTGTTGTGCCGTCTAATACTTGGATTTCTGGTATGAGAGTTACGTCGTTATCGGTATTAGTCACCGCGACATCGGTGGGATTAAATCCGTTGTAATTAGGGTCGGTACTGGTAGCGGCGGCGGTGACAATGTTATAGGTTTTATTCCCATCTACTAGATTTTCATCAACTCCCGTTGCGGTGACTGTTTGGGGAGTATTCCAGTTAGCCGCAGTGAAAGTGACTGAAGTTGGGGAAACTGTTCCTTCAGCGATGTTATCGCTGGTTAAACCTACAGTCACATCTGCCGTGGGTTGACTCTTGAGTTGGATGCTAAATGTGGCTTTACCTCCGGCTTCAGTTGTGATTAATCCTGTGGTCGGTGTGATGGTAATGCCAGCAGTATCATTGTCAGTAATCGTCACACTTTGGTTAGTGGTTGTTCCTAATGCAATTCCTGTTGACGGGTTGCTAATTGTTAAAGTAGCTGTTTCCGCACCTTCAGCAATCAAATCATCATTAACTGTAATGGTTACTTGCCCTGTATTACTGCCATCTGGGATAGTTATTTGAGTGGGGATAGCAGCAGTAAAGTCAGCAGCGCTAGCAGTACCAGTTAATGCTAAATTAACTGTTTGAGCGCCGACGACGTTACCTTCGGCAGTGGCGGTAAAGGTAATAGCAGTTTTCCCGGCTTCGCTGGCAGTAGTTGTGCTGGCAGTGAGGTTAACTTTCGGTGCTGGAAAGGTAATATTAAAAGTAGCTTTTTCCGAAAGGTCTACACCACCATTCAACGTGCCGCCGTTATCTTGCAGTTGTACTTCAACCGTGGCAGTTCCCGGTTGACCCTTGGGAGTGTAGGTGAGCGTGCCATCATTTGCCACAGTTGGTCCTGTGGTAAATAAAGTATTGCCGCTGGTAATGTTAACCGTGTAATTCTTAACCGCTTGAGTGGTTACTTCATCGGTGGTTGGGCCGAAAGTAACGCTTTTTACCCAACTTGGGACGATTTGAGTTGTGTTTGTCCAAGATGTTAGGGTTTGGTTGCCTAAGTTGGTGAAACTGGGTTTGTCGTTGACAGGGTTAACGGTGATGGCGGCTGTGTCGGTGGCAACGCTGAAGGCATAAAAGCTGCCGTTGGTGCTGGTGTCAGCGGTGCCGCCGTTAGTGCCAGAGGTGTTATCCCAGGCGCGGAAGGTGATGCCGTTGGTGACGGTGCCGTTGTAGTCGGCGGTTGGTTGGAAGTAAATGCGGGTATTGGCATTGGCGGCAAGTAAGCGAGCGTTGGTATTAAATACTAGGCCCAAAGCAGTCCAAGTAGTACCGCCATCTATGGTGTAAAACCAACTGCCGTTAGCTATGTCGGCGGCGGTGATGGCGATGCCTGCCACTGCGCCAGTGTCGGGGTCGGTGATGTTGTTTTGCCCTGTACCGATGGCAGCAATAGAGGAAATGAGTGTGCCCACAGCGCCAGTGGGTGCAACTGCATCTTCTAGGATGGCACTGAGGGTGACGACGGTATCGGCAAGAACGGGTGCGGTATTGCCAATCGTGCCGTAAACATCGTTATTGTCTTGGCTATTGCCGACACCGTTGGCGGGGGTGGTGGCAGTGGGAGTGCCAGCTTGGTTGGCCGCGGTGTTGCTGGTGAAGGTCGCTCCGAATGTGGTGACAGTGGGTGGGGTAGTTGGCATACCCAGGGTATTGCCATTGGTGTTGGGGGAAGAAGTCATGGCAAAAATTGCCCCACCTTTCCCTTGACCATTGTTCGTAGATGTGCCGCCTGTGGCTGCGTTACTCGTAAAGATGGTGTTGTTGAGGGTTAAAGAACCACTGCGGACAAAGATGGCACCGCCTAAACCGGCACCGCCACCGCCGAAGCCGCCGTTGCTGATACCGTTACCAGCAAAAGTACCGCCCGCACCGCCCGCACCGATCCCGCCGCCGCCGCCGCCGCCGCCACCGAAGCCCCCCGCACCGCCTTGACCCCTGTTGTAGCCGCCGCCGCCGCCGCCACCGAAGCCCCCCGCACCGCCTTGAGGGGCGTAGCCGTTGTCGCCCGCGCCGCCGCCGCCGCCGAAGCCCCCCGCACCGCCTTGAGGGTCGTAGTCGCCGCCGCCGCCGCCGCCGCCACCGAAGCCCCCCGCGCTACTTGGACTACCTGCGCTACCTCCGTAGTTACCATTGCCGCCGTAGCCACCAGTGGTGCTTGTAGAAGAGCCAAAAAGACCACCGCCTCCACTACGTAAACCCACAACGCTATTGCCAAACATCCCGCCGCCGCCTCGACCACCGCCGCCGTTACCATTACCGCCAACAGCACTATTATTGCTAAAGGTGACGTTATTTACCCCGACAGTGCCGCCGTAGATGAATAAACCACCGCCCATGCCAGCGCCACCAGCGCCTCGGTTTCCAGCATTTCCCCCCTTGGCGCGTCCATTGGTGACTGTCATGTTGGAAAAGTTGACGGTTCCCGACTTGACAAAGAAAGGACGAAAAGCATTACCGCCACTGACACTAAAGTTATTGCCAATAAAATCAATGTTGCTGTTAACTAGGGTCTTCATTACCCCTGTAACAGTGACATTTGTGGTGAGGGTAATAGTGTCATCTCCGGCGGCGGCATTCGCATCTAAAATGGCTTTGCTCAATGTGCCTGCTACAGTGCCGGTGCCATCATCGGTTGCCACCGTGACACTAAAACTTGCTAGTGTATATTCATAATCTTTCATCGCCTCCCGATCGAACGGCACGGCGGCTTCTATTTTGCCCGTTACTATTTCTAAATCCCAGTCGCCGCCTAATGCTTTATTTCCGGTTAAATCGTTAGATGCAGCTACATCTGCACCTGTGAGTTGGCTCAATGACTCGATCAATTTATTACCTGTTTCTGTGGCCGCTACGTCGCAGCCATATAATAAAATGTCACCTTTTTCAGTCAGGGCTTTTCCCCACTGTTTTATCTGAGTGTTAAATTTTTCTAGGTTATTCTCATTGAGTACGTCGGCACCGAGTTTTAAACTGCCTTCGCTGCCGTGAGAAAGGAGCTGTACGGCTGAAATATCTTTTTGATTGGCTAAGACGTTTGTAATTTGATCGATGCCGCTAGATGTGTCATCTAAAATGACTATTTGAGTGGCATCAGCGTTATTAATTAGGCTTTGATAGTCTTGTACTGAGGAGTCTACGAAAATTATTTGGTTGCTCATGGTATATGACCTGTTAATTTTTACTTAGTGTTGTCAATCTTACAGTCACCGTCAAGGTTTGACGGTTTATTTAGCTTTCGCTACAATGGTACTAGCGCGGCTATTTGTTGCCTCTATCCAAAAAGATAAGCCATCAAATCGCTCAAATAAGTCGGGAGGTAAAACTGTTTTTCTCGGTTTAAACTCGACTTGAGAACGAACTTGATGTAAGCCTTTTGTGTTTAATCTATTATCAAACTCTGGTTCTTGATATTCAACATTATCAAAATCATGCTCAAAAGGATCTTCGCCGAGAAATTGATAAATCAGCGACATGGTTTTAGCCGGCCCTTTGGTTAATAAATCGTAATCAACTAATAGGAGAGATGCACTCTGTTCGCTGTAGAATGCTTCTTTAAGGGCGCTATAGGCATAACCCACTAAACGCGAGCCTTGACTTAATGCCTCTGTGCGACTATAAACTGTAGCCCGTTCTGCTGGATTATTAAATAACCTGGAAACATCAAAGGTATTGCGCCGAATTAGTAGCTCGATGCTATCCATGATCCAGGCGATGTTTCTGACACAGCAGATTACTTTAGCTTCAGGAAATAGTTCGAGAATTAATGGCAATTTGCTACACCAAAGGCGATTGGTGTCGAAGATGATTTCTTTGTCCGCTTGCGGGTGATAATAGGCCGAAAAAATGCTGAGAATCAGCGCCCGTTTTTGTTCGGGGGAAATAAACACCGAAAATTCATTATCTTCGCTCATGGCTTCCAACATTCGCTCAACTAAACCCCCGACGGGGCTAGTCATAGCGGCGTGAAACCGGGGGTTTTGTCGCAGGATAGCTGCTAGTAAGGTAGAGCCTGAACGCGGCAATCCCGAGATGAAGTGTGCTTTCTGGGGCATCCCTTTGGAATATATTTAATGTTGCCAAGTAGCCTGCATTTGAAGAGAAGAAAGCGATCGCTTTTGCGGTTGCTACTTGCTGTATCATTGCACACTATTGACTTTCAATAATCTCTGGAGGCAAGACAGTGCATCCAGCATCTGAGACGGTATCTGCTTTAAGTTGGATGTTGCATAACTTTACGGAATTACCGCCGAGTTTATTGGAAAATATATCTTGCGGTAGATGGCAGTCACCTTTGTTCATTATTATAAACTCGCGAGTTGGAGAAAAGTGCGATCCCCCCTAGCCCCCCTTAAAAAGGGGGGGACAAGAACTTACTCAAAGTCCCCCTTCTTAAGGGGGATGCGAGGGGGATCTCCGAGGAATAAATAGTTTTAACTGAAGCGTATTGTATTATAGACTCGCGAGTTGGAGAAAAGTGCGATCGATCTTCGCAAATAATGATGACTTCGGTCATTGCTTTGGGCAAAAAAATGTGCGATGAGAAGTTTTGACCAAAATCAGTTGGCGATCGCACCCGCAACTCAAGGGTTGGGGTTTTCTCCCGGGATTCTGGGATCTAAGAAGGTTTTTTGGTCGATCGAACTTGTGCTATTCTCAACTGCCAACCAAACAATCTAATTCCCGTTGCATTTGGGCGGTAACTCGATCGAAACAAGCATCAACATAATCGCGATCGCGCGCCGCCTCATCTCCGTACCTCTCAAATACAATCGGTTCGCACACGCGAGTCCGAATTTGCACCGGTAAAGGCAGGTTCGGCAAAGGCCCAATACTCAGTCCCCAAGGCAATCCCAAGTACACCGGAAATACCACCGGATCGATGCCCAAAAACCAGGGCATTCCCCATTCGTGCAATTGCTTAACTTGTTCGTACAAATCCGCCAAAACTATCAGAGTATCGTGGGCACCGTGCGAGATAATTGGTAAAATTGGCACTTCTTCTCGCAATGCTAATTTAATAAATCCCTTGCGTCCGGCAAAGTAAATTTTATTGCGCAAGTGATAGGGGCGAAAAGTATCTTCTGCGCCGCCCGGATAGACGAGAACCGGGGCATTTTTTCGCAAAGCTGCGATCGCCATTTTCGGATGCGCCTTGATGGCACCGCACTGAACCGCCATGCTAGCAACATCAGGAGAAACCTTCCAAACCGTCGGGTGCATCAATCCGTAGGCCAAGCGTTCCGTGCCGTACCTGCGGAACCATTCGTATAGGAACATAAACATATCTGGAGCCGCCAGTCCCCCGTTGTGAGAACCGACAACGAGCATTTTTCCGCTCGCGGGGACGTGGTGCCAGCCGTCGGTTTGTACGCGAAAATAGTAGCGGTACAGCCATTCCCAGATTGGCAGCAAAAGTTGAATGAAGTCGGGATTGCGATCGTCCAAAGATAAACCGTCAAAGGGATAGTTAGATGATTTGCCGTCTTTTTGGTTAGTAGTTTTTGTCACTGCAAAATTATTTAACGCTTTGGTCATTATATAGCAGGAGGAAGATGGAAGAACGAAGACCGAAATTTCAATCGACCGTTGATATTCCAGCAATTAAGAACCTCCTAAACGTCGGGCGAGGTTGCTATATCAATATAATTAAATCAGAATTTACGCCAATATGTGGTTTCTGAGTTGGTTCGCGGGCAGGTTCTGTTCGGAGCTTTGGTATTTGTTGTCTATTTTGTTCGCAAACCCGCCCTACAAATTATATGGTTTCGGAGATTGTGTGCGGGATGTCAATATATAATAGTTAACACACAACTAATCACTAATGACTAATCACACTTCAGTAGAAAAGTCAATACCGTTTCATCAATTCCCTTGAGTTTCAGTGGCTTATATTTAATAATTCGATTTTCCTCCACATAATCTGCAACCGCCGCCGAAATTAGCACAGTGTTTGGTTGCGCCACCTCTTGCAAGCGGGCGGCAATATTGACGCTCGGCCCGATCGCAGTATAATCCGATCGGTCGGGGCCGCCAAACATCCCCACCACCGCAGTACCCTGGTGAATTCCGCAGCGAAACCGCACCGGCTGCACCCCATTTTCTCCCACAATTCCCTGCTCCAACCAGCCCTTGTTAAGCTCCTTCAGAGCTTCCAGCATTTGGCCGGCAGCAGCTACAGCGCGGCGTACTTGCTCGTTAGGCGTTAGTTCCTCCGGCGCGCCAAAGAAAGCCATTACCGCATCTCCGACAAACTTGTCCACCGTACCGCCGCTGTCAAAAATAGCCTTAGTCATTGCCGCCAAATATTCATTCAAAAGCTCAGCTACCCGGCGCGAGCGCAGCGTATTTGCCATTTCCGTAAAACCGACAATATCGCTAAACAAAATAGTAATCAATCGCGGTTCCGGGCGCAAATCTAGGGCCAAATCTCCAGCCGCGGCTGCCTTCACCATCGACGGCGGCAAAAATCGGCGCAGCACCGACTCAGTTAAATAACTGTTCAACTGCTGCACTCGGCGCTCGTTTTGTTTGAGGGCGATCAAATTCCGCACTTCCGCCAACAATTCGCGATCGTTAAAAGGCTTGGACAAATAAGCGTCAGCCCCCCGTTCTACTCCTTCAATTCGAGTATCTTCGTCGGCTTTAGCAGTCAGCAAAATTGCCGGAGTTCCCTGCAATTCCTCATCCTCTCTAATCATCCGAATCAAATCCAAACCCGAGAGCAAAGGCATCATCAAATCCGTTACAATTAAATCCGGACGGCGGTTTTTTGCCACGGCAAATCCTTCTTCTCCGTTGCGGGCCAGCAAAACTCCAAAGCCAGAATCTCGCAGAATTCCCGACACGTAAAAGCGCAAATCTGGATTATCGTCAACCACCAAAACCGTACCCGCTGCTGTTTCTGAAGTTACCGATACTAGCGCCTCAAAGTTATGATTTTCTGCCTCATTTTCCGACAAATCCGCCTCCACATCTGCCAGTTCCACCGCAGCTTTGGATGAGTGAAACTCCGCAGGTATTTCTAGTACCTGTTCCGGGGGCAAGTGAGTCGAACCGAAGTGCAGCCACACGCTAAAAGTAGTACCTTCGCCGTAAACTGACTCGACGGAAATTTGGCCGCCGTGGAGTTCGACTAATTCTTTGACAAGTGCCAAACCTAAACCGCTGCCTTCGTAGGAACGGCTGGCAGAACCTTCGGCTTGGTGAAAGCGCTCGAACAAATAGGGAATTTGTTCGGTGCGAATGCCGATGCCGGTGTCTTTTACTTGCAACAAGCAGTGAGCGCCGGCCGATGCAACTGTCAGGGTAATATTTCCGCCTTCTGGGGTGAATTTGACAGCATTTGATAGCAGGTTGTAAATAACTTTGTCAAATCTTTCAATATCCAAATAAAGTAAAGGACATTCTTGCAGTTGGGTAATTAAGTGCAGTCCTTTTTTCTCGCAGTAGGCGCGGAACGACTCTGCGGTGGAGTAACAGAAACCGACTAAATCGCAGGGGCGAAAACTCGGCTGCATCCGTCCGGCATCGAGCCGCTGCAAGTCCAGCAGTTGATTTACCAAGCGCAGGAGGCGGCGGGAATTTCGCAAAGCGATTACGGCTTGTTCGTAGGGCAAGTCTTCTTTGCGCCCGCAAGCTGATTCTAGAGGGCCGATAGTTAGTGTTAGAGGGGTGCGGAATTCGTGGGAGATATTTTGGAAAAACTCGGTTTTGAGCCGATCGGCTTCCAGAAGCCGTTCTGCCTGCTGTCTGGTAGTCTGGTAGAGGCGCGACTGCTGCACGGCCAGAGCAGCTTGAGTTGCCACTATTTGAGCCAGGTCAATGTCTGAGAGGTTCCAGCGGCGGATGCTGCGATTTTGGCGCAGGGAAATGCTGCCGATGATTTTGCCTTCCGAGAGCAAGGGAACGACTAACAGGGCGCGGGCGGGCGATCGAACTTGCAGTTCTGTAACATTTAACTCGGGGTGTTCGTTGAGGTCTTCGATCGCCACCGGCTCTTTTGATACCATTACTTGCAGCAACACCGGATTGCCACGAATCGGTACCAAAGACTGCGGTAGGGAAGGATGGGCAAAAACCCAGCCGCGAGCGTTACCAGCAGCAATAGCAGAAGCCAGATCGGGGCTTGGAGGGTTCGCAACTACGTCTGGATGGTTAAAACCTTGTTCTACAGCCACCGTATCCCTAGCGGTGTCGTAGAGCCCCACGCACTGGACGTACTCATCATCTTCTGTCCACAGAGATAGGGCGCAGCCGTCAACTTGCAAAGCTTGGCCGAGTTGTTGAGTAATGGCTGCAAAAATATTTTGGGGGTCGAGGCTCGATCGAATTGCCGTAGTAATAGTATTGACTAATGCCTCGCGCTTTGCCAGCGCCCGCACCTTTTCGTAAGCCCGGGCTTGAGAAAGCGCCAAAGCAGCTTGGTCTGCTACCGTAATTACCAACTGTACCTCGTGGTCTTGCCACTGGCGCGGTTCCTCGAACTGGTGCAGCGCCAAGACAGCCATCAGTTCGGTTTTGTAAAACAGCGGTACGATCAAGCTCGATCGAATATTCGCAGCTTGGTAAGCTTGCTGTCGCTGCTGATTGTCCCAGTTTAAAACTCGATCGTCGGTTTGGGCATCTTGAATCACCTCCACATCCCGAGTTTCCCAAACCAAATCCGGCAGCAAATCCGGGGACAGTTCGGCTGCTGCATCATCTTGGGGTCTGGCTTCAGCATCGCCCTTCTGGTAAACGAACCACTCATCGGCCACCCGACCGTCTTGGAACGGCCGCAGCAGACAGCAACTAACCTCAAACATCTGCCCGACACTTTCCACAATTCTTTGCAGCATTTGCTGGTAATTGGGAGCCGATCGGATAGTATTTGTAACGGCATAAAGCAGCGATTCTTGCGAGAGAGCCCTGCGCAGTTCATTGGTGCGCGCTTTCAGGATATTGTGAGTATCAACAGCTTGACTGACAAGAGTTCTGAGTTCTTGAGCATCCCAAGGCTTGGTAACGTATTTGAATACTTTGCCAGCGTTAATAGCTTCCACTAAATCTTCAACATCCGTATAGCCAGTTAAAATAATTCGGATCACGTCGGGGTATTGAGCCGCCGTCAGGCTGAGAAACTCCGTACCGCTCATTTTTGGCATTCGCTGGTCGGAGATAATCACAGCAACTTCTCCCTGTTTTGCCAAAATTTCCAGGGCGGCGGGGCCAGATTCAGCTCTGAGCACTTTGTAGTCTCGATGGAAGGTGCGGTAAAGCAAATCGAGGTTATCCGGTTCGTCATCGACGATCAGAATTTTTAGCTTAGGATTTTCTTGGGAATTCATGCACCGTTCTCCTGTGCCCCGGGGCAGTTCGATTTAATAAGTCTGATGAAAGGAAGAATTCGCGGGTTTCAATTGCTGAAGTCACAATAATTCGTGAATTTGAAGTTGTTGTGAGGCAAGCCGAAGCAAGAATCAACCTTGATTTTTAATGTCTGGGCTTTCACTTCGGAATTCTTCTGAGCCACAGTTGTCTGTCGTGCACCCCAATTTTATTATTTAATGATATTCACATAAACTCGTCTCGCCGGAAATACCCTTGATCCCTCACCTCTATGCGTGAGAGGAAACGCGAATCCGGCACTTTTAATTGCAGTCGGGATATCTCATAATACATAGGAATAACCGTCCTGATTGTAAGTATATTTGCCAAATTTATCTGCTCTTGTCGATCCTCTGCCTGTTTTATTTGGTATGTCAAAACTGCCCGCAGCACCATACAATAGACAGCCAACATCTTTGCCTGTATTTTTCCCCAGAGATGACAGCAACTTTAAAAGTCAGCCCAGGATAGGGTTCCCGAGCCGGCGTAAAGCCCCTGACTGATATTCGGGGGTGGCTGACAGACAACAGAGGCTGCGAGTGCGAGGGACGCAATTACTGTACCATTTGAGTTAGACTTGCTCTTTTTCCCCGAACGCGGCATTTTTTGTACCTCCTGCAGACCTTCGACCAGCCAATTACTGCGATGAAACACCGCAAGCCCGAGCCTCCATCTGTTAATCTTAGCTAGGGATGTACTCTGTGGAAACCGGTCAATCAGCTCGATCGAGGTTTTGAAGGTCTCGATCGCGCGCAGCACAGTATCGCAGCACAATATCGAGCCGACGGGGGAAAATCCCCGCATACTGTTTCCAGGCATCCAAATTTAAATTGGACGCTGGGGAGAGTACCCCCTGGCGCAACAGGTAAGGCCGGTTCGATCGGGGACGGGGGATGGATTGCCCAGAACTGCTGAAAGCTGGGTTGCCAGGTCCGGGGTCGGCGATCGACATCTGACGCGCGAGCGCGCCCGGTGTTAGTCTGACCAGTCGTTGAGTTTTTCAATTACCGCTTGACGGATAAATTATATTCGATCGGGTATTTCCGCAAGCACAGAGCGGTAAGATTCCCAGAACCTGACGTTCAAACCTTTTTGATTGTTTTTAATACCTTTCCCCCTACCCAGAAATCTAGTATTAGGGGATGGGTTTTTATTTGTCATAACTAGAGTCTTAAATGCCTAAAATTTCCAACTTACATCAGATACTACTTAAAGTCAAGCACAAAAAAAAGTGATTTAATCCGGCTAATAAACTATGCCTATAAGTTACGTTATAAGATCGGTATAACATCAGTGAAGTTTCTAAGAGGGGCAGCTTAGAAACCCACCTAGAAAAATTAATATAGTGGCCTGGCATTGTGAACCCTTCCTTTTTTTCCTCACCGTCTCACGAACAACAAACTCCCGGACTTTCTGGCTTTTCGATCCGGATGGCTGCGTCGAACGACTTGACGCAGCTAGCCGATATTTTGACCATGAGCTTTCACTCCCGCGAGGGGTTTGTAGAATGGGTGTATCCGGTGTTGCGTTTGGGCATTTACGAAGATTTAAAAAATCGACTGCGTTCTAAAGCAGAACATTACATTTGTCTGGTTGCTGAGCTAGTCTCGCGCGAGGAGGGAACGCAGAATTATCGCTCGCACCGAGCTCAGTGCATAACAGGAACAATAGAAATGGCTGTGCGTTCTCGCTTCCCTTGGCAAGTCCCGAGTTCTGACTATCCTTATTTGTCGAATTTAGCCGTTCACCCCGAGTACCGGCGGCAGGGAGTTGCTCAACAATTGCTCAGCAACTGCGAGCAGACAGCTATAGCATGGGGATTTTCTGAGATTTACCTCCACGTTCTGGAAAACAATCACGCGGCGCGACAGTTGTACTATCAAGCCGGCTATCGCTTGCAACAGGTCGATTGGAATTGGACTGGTTGGCTGTTGGGGCAGCCGCGCCGACTGTTTTTACGCAAGCAGATTTCCGTTTCGTAAGCTAAGTATTTGAAGTGATGGGAAATTGGGAAGGGGGAATTAGGAGGTATCAGGAATAAAGAAAAAAACAGCTATCCGTGTATCCGTGACTTGTAGAGCATGAATCAAGGAATTGGTAAGAGGGAATTGCGACGTAAAAGGAAGAAGTATTTAGTTATCTAGGAGAGCCGAAAAAAATACCTATCCGTATATACTTGACTTCCGCATCGTGAATCAAGGGAATTGAGAATTGCAAATTGCGAATTGACGATCGGTTTTAGTTTCCTATTAAGTCCGTCCGCTCGCACAACCCTAATAAAATTGGTTTTTAGTAAAAACTTGAGCTACCAAACATTGCGTACTTTCAGACACCTAAAAACCGCGATACAAAGTTATACCAGTTTCCCCAAAATATCCTACAGTGACTCTTCGAGTGTGAGGCTTGTTATTTGAAACAGTCACCGACTATCAGGCACGGTGATTCTTGACACTTAATTGGGGTCTGCTACCGAAGTAGTCTAAGAGGATGTTTTAAAACTAGGGGCTGTTGTAAGAAAGCTCACAAGGCTTAAGCTGAAATTTGTAGAAACCAGCACCACGCTCACGCGAATGACCTGCAGCATATCCTAGCAATCTGACGAAAGGAACAGTGGGAATTAATCGCCGACCAATTTTCCTCAGAAAACCTGGTGGTCGTCCACGTACCATAGCTTTATTTAGCGTCGTGAACGCCATTCTCTATGTACTGATGCCTTGCGATGTAGGTGGCGAGGCAAACCCGGGCGATTTTCCGGCTTGGCCTACCGTTTATGGTTATTTTTGGAGGTGGAGCAAAGATGGTACTTGGTTAAAGGTTCACGACAACCTTTACCAGTGGGTAAGAGTAGCTGCCGGACGGGAACCGAGTCCGTCACAAGCAGCCGTTGATACTCAACCAGTAGAAACCGCAACGATGATTTCCATTGATGTTGGTTACGGGGCAGGTAAACAGATACATGGACGCAAGCGACATTTGAGCGTAGATTTGTTGGGGCCCGTTTTATGGGTGTTAGTCACTTCTGCGGGTGTTCCCGAACGTGAGAGAGCAAAAAAAGTTTTTAAACGAGTTCATCGCATGGGGGACAAGGTGAATCGGTTACATACCATTTGGATGGATGGAGGTATCGGGGGGAAAACTTTATGCGGTGGGTAATGGATATGTTTCGTTGGATTGTGGAGATTGTTCTGAGACATGAGAGAGAAAAAGGGCTTCATCATTTTACCAAAGCGTTGGGTAGTAGAAAGAACGTTCGGCTGGCTCAATTGTTGTTGGCGCTTGAGTAAGGATTATGAAAGATTGCCCCAAACATCTGAGACTTTTATCTACATAGCGATGATTCGGATCGTGGTCAGACGACTCGCATGATTTTTTACTCGCTTATACTTTTAAAACATTCTCTTAGAGAGGGACCAAAGGCAAGTGTAGGAGCGGTTTCAAGCGCCGAGAGATATAAAGTTTCTAACCCGGATTTAGTATTATGAGGAACGCCACAGAATTTGTGACCTTCTGTGGCGTTGACTTCTCACAAAAGCAGACTTTCGCTGCCAATTCTAGACCTCAGAGAGATTTGGTAGGAAATCCGACGAACCGATCGCCCCGTTAACGCCAACCAGATTCGCTAAAACCCGATCGGTTCCTGCTACTCGCAGCAACGTACCGTTCGGAGTGGCGCTAAATTGCAACTGCTGCAAACTCACTTCGTTGCTCAAAACAAACTTATCGACGCCTACCTCGAAGTTAATGACAGTATCAGTGCCGCCATCAGCACTCAACACAAATCGATCGCTCCCAATACCTCCAATTAAAGTATCGTCGCCCAAACCACCAAACAGCCAGTCATCTCCAGCGCCACCATTGAGAAGGTCGTTATCTTTACCGCCAGTCAGAGTATCGGTGCCAGCATCTCCGTTAACGGTATCTTGGCCTTCGTTGCCGTATAGCAAGTCATCGCCCTCACCGCCGTTGATGCAGTCTTGCTGGTCGTTTGCGCCCACCGAGACACCCCGGTTATCAGCACGATCGCCATAGATGGTATCGCTGCCCTCGTCACCGCAGAGTTCATCGCTGCCGTCACCACCGTAAATCAAGTCGTCCCCGAGGTCTCCGTGCATGAGGTCGTTACCTTTGCCACCGTAAATCAAGTCGTTATCTTGACCGCCACTGATGGTATCGTCAGCTTCATCGCCGAACAGCACATCAGCACCCGTATTGCCAAAAAGCCAGTCCCGGCCACCAACATCTTGAGATCGACTGCGAGCACCGCCGTACATGGTGTCGTCGCCGCTGTCGCCAACAAGCGTATCGGAGCCGAGTTCGCCCCAAATCAAGTCGTTATCTTTGCCCCCCCAAACGCAATCGCTGCCTTTACCTGCTTGGACGGTATCCTGGCCGTGGCCGCTGCCGATGATGTCGTTGCCGCTGCCGCCAAAGATTAAGTCTTGTTCGCCGGTATCCCCTATTGACTGAGAACCGCCACTGTCACCGAGGATGGTATCAATACCTTCGCCACCGTAGAGGGTATCGGAGCCGAGTTGACCAAAAACTAGGTCATTGCCTTTGCCTCCGTAAAGGCGATCGTTATCTTTGCCTGCAACCAGCGTATCGTTGTCTTCTTGGCCGTTGAGGAAGTCGTTGCCGAAGCCTCCGTACAGCAAGTCCCGTCCCTGGGAGTCGCTGACCCTTTGGTCGCCCGTGCCGCCCAACAAGGTGTCGTCCCCGATGCCAGCAAACAAGGTATCGGAGCCGAGTTCGCCCCAAATCAGGTCATTTTCTTTACCTCCAAGGGCAATATCGTCACCTTTGCCGGCATGGATGGTATCGTCACCCTCGTTGCCGTTAATGATGTCTGCACCGTTGCCTCCGAAGATCGAATCGCCATTGTTATCAGCGCTGCTAGAGTTATCGCGGCCGTTGTCTCCCAAAATCGTATCGGCACCTCGATCTCCAAACAGGATGTCTGAGTCTAAGTCGCCGGCAATCCAGTCGTTCTGTTTGCCTGCGAATACGATATCGTTGCCCTCGCCTGCGTAAACAATATCGGTGTCAATGTCCCCAAAAATCGTGTCATTGTCTTCGTTGCCGTAAATTTCGTCCGCGCCTTCTTCAGCTAAAAGTAGGTCGTTGCCTTCAAAACCGACAATTTTTTGGTTGCCTGTGGTGTCTGCGATGAAGTTATCGCCCTCACTTCCTTTGGTGGTTTGTCCCTCTGAAAATTGTGAAATCGGCTGGACAAATCGAACTGCCGGCGGTTGCGGCGGCGGCGCAAAGTTAATTCCCGGTTTTTCAATAATCGGCGAACACTGACACTCGGTATCTGTTTGAGCGATCGGCGTTGGCGTGGGCGTTGGTGTGGGCGTTGGCGTGGGCGCTGGCGTGGGCGTTGGTGTGGGCGTTGGCGCAACCGGCTCCAAGATAGCGGCAACAGTAGCGGTAGCCGGACTGATAGCGCCGCTGTTGTCGGTGGCGCTGTAGGTGAAATTGGCTCCCGTAAAGTCGCCCGTCGTTTGTAAAAATAGTTCCTGCAACTGTTCTGGAGTCAGGACTTGACCGGGTGTCACCGCTACGCCGCCGTTGGCAGGATCTCCTAAAAACAGGACTGCTTGGTCGGCTGGGGGCAGGGTGTTGATGGTGTAAGAGGCGATCGACCCGTCGGGGTCGCTTCCTCCCAATCCCGTGACTAAGGTGCTGCTGTTGGGCGCAATGCTAAATTCAGCATTTGTCGCTACTGGCGGTTGGTTGGGAGTTGGAGTTGGTGCTGGTGTCGGAGTTGGAGTCGGTGCTGGTGTCGGTGTCGGCACCGGTGCTGGTGTCGGAGTTGGAGTCGGTGCTGGTGTCGGTGTCGGCACAGGCAGGGGGACAGCGGCAACAGTAGCGGTAGCCGGACTGATAGCGCCGCTGTTGTCGGTGGCGCTGTAGGTGAAATTGGCTCCCGTAAAGTTGCCTGTCGTTTGGAAAAATAGTTGCTGCAACTGTGCTGGAGTCAGGACTTGACCTGGTGTCACCGCTACGCCGCCGTTGGCGGGATCTCCTAAAAACAGGATTGCTTGGTCGGCTGGGGGCAGGGTGTTGATGGTGTAAGAGGCGATCGACCCGTCGGGGTCGCTTCCTCCCAATCCCGTGACTAA
>NZ_JAUBTQ010000090.1:0-17050 GCF_036702515.1 Microcoleus sp. BROC3 | reverse complement strand
ACTTGGTCCATTACTTTCTGAGTGTATTGCAGCGAAACACCTTGGGGCCCTTGAATAATTGTCAGAAAATAGCCCTGATCTTCTTCCGGGATAAATGCTGTGGGGACTGATAAATAAAGCCAAGCTGTTACTCCCAGAGAAGCGATGAACACGAGGGTGACAATAGTCTTAATCCCTGTGAGAAATATTAAGGATTTCCGATATTGCCGCTGTACCCAATCGAGAACTCCATTAAAACGGTCAAAAACCCAACCTAGCGGGCCCCCAAACTTCTGACCTCGACGCAGTAATATAGCTGAAAGTGAGGGCGTCAGAGTAATAGCAATAAAGGTAGAAAGCAATACTGAAAAAGCAATTGTCAGCGCAAATTGTTTATAAAGCGCTCCCGTAGTTCCGGGGAAAAATGCCACTGGCACGAACACTGCCATCAACACTAAAGAAGTCGCAATTACAGCGCTAAAAAGCTCCCGCATGGACTCAAAAGCCGCTTCGCGGGCATTCATCCCTTGGCGGATCAGGCGGTCAATATTTTCTACTACAATGATAGCGTCATCAACCACTAATCCCGTCGCTAATGTCAGACCAAACAGAGATAAACTGTTAATCGTAAATCCGAAAACTTTGATAAAGGCAAACGTCCCAATCAAAGAAATTGGAATTGTGATGATAGGAATAATAGTTGTGCGCCAGTCTTGCAAGAAAACAAAAATAACTATCACCACTAGCAAGACTGCTTCAAATAATGTCTTGACTACTTCTGCCATCGACTCTTCTACAAACAAAGTCGTGTCCAGCGCTACTCTATGTATCAACCCCGGAGGGAAAGCAACAGCTAGTTTTTCCATTTCTGTTTTGACGGCATGGGCAACATTCAAAGCATTACTTCCCGGCAGTTGGTAAATCCCTAAACCTACTGCATCATTGCCTCGAAATCGCAGAAATGAGCTGTAATTCTCTGCCCCTAGTTCTGCTCTCCCCACATCTTTTAGTTTAACTAATGTTCCATTGGTCTCAGTTTTGAGGACGATTTCTTCAAATTCTGCAGGTTCTTTGAGGCGACTTTCAGCACGCAAGTCAATTTGATACATTTGTCCCTGTGGAGCAGGTTCTTGACCAACTCTCCCAGCACCCACTTGCAAGTTTTGTTCGTTGAGAGCGCTCGTTACATCTTGCATTGTGAGACGGCGAGCTGCTAATTTATTGGGATCTATCCATAAACGCATTGCATAGCGTCTTTCCCCAAAAATTCGCACGTCGCCAACACCTTTTACCCGCTTTAAAGCATCTGCTAAATATAGGTCAGCGTAGTTGCTTAAAAATATGGTGTCGTATTCTTTATTTTCGGTAAATAAACCGATCGCTAATAGGAGGCTTGTAGATTGTTTGGTAACTCTCACTCCTGTGCGTTGTACGGCATCTGGTAGTTGTGGTTGAGCAACTGCAACTCGATTTTGAACATCGACGCCGGCAATGTCTTTGTTGCGCGATGAATCAAAGGTTGCTGTAATGGTGCTGGTGCCGTCGTTACTACTACTGGAAGTTAGATATTTTAGTCCTTCAACGCCGTTGATTTGCCTTTCTAGGATGTTTGTAACTGCATTTTCGACAATTTCAGCACTCGCCCCGCTATAGTTAGCTGTGACGTTAATTTGGGTAGGGCTAATGTCAGGGAAGCGCTCGATAGGTATGCTGGGAATGCTGATTGCGCCTACCAAGATAATAATTAAGGCGCAGACGCTAGCAAAGACTGGTCGTTTAATAAAGAAATCTGCAAACATTATTTGGGTAATGGGTAGTTGTTAGTTGATAATTGCTAATTCCTAATTGCATGCACTTCTGTCAAAAATTAAAATAGCCCCCTTTTTGAGAGCGGAGCAATCAAGTAGTTTCACGTAAGGTACGTAGTTGCGCTTTAGCGCTCTTAATTCCAATCTTAAGAGCGCTGAAGCGCAACAACATACCTTATTTTTTGCTTTCTACTTGTAATTTTTTCCCTGCTCCTTCCCCTTCCTCTTGAGCCATAATAGGAGCGCCGTCTGTCAGGTTAAGGATACCTGCGGTAACAATTTTTTCGCCTGCTTGCAAACCTTGGATAACTTGATAATTATTCCCTTCAATGGCTCCCAATTTCACGGACTTTTGTCGCGCTACTAAAGGTGGCATTCCAGGTTTTGCCTGTTCGGGCTTTTGAGCTGTGAAGACAAAAGTTTCCCCACCTAAGCGAGTGACTGCTGTTACTGGAACTAAAATTCCCTGGTTCTGTTTCCAGATGACTTTAGCTTTTACAAACTGGAGATTAAGCAGTTCGCCACTGGGGTTGGGAAAGGTGGCTTTAGCTAAAATTGTTTGGGAATTGGCGCTGACGTTCGGGGAGATAAAACTGATTTGACCTTGGGCGATCGCCTTACCTTGAGCGTCGAGCATTTGTACTGGAAGCCCTAAGCGTAATTGAGGCATCCGTTCCAAAGGAATTGATAACCGCAAGTCTAGCAATTGGTTCTCAGTCAGGGTGGCAATGGCGTTACCTTTTTGCAAGTTATCACCTACTTTCACTGGTATGTCGCCGATGACTCCCGCGAAGGGCGCGATGACCGCAGTTTCTTGCAGTTGTACTTCAAAGCCGCGCACTTGAGCGGCGGCCTCGGCAACTTGCGCTTCAGCTTGATCGAGCTGTTCTTGGCGAGTGCCGTTGGCTAACTGCGCTAATCTGCTCTTGGCTTGTGCGACTTCTGCTTCGGCTTTGGCTATTTCCTCTGGGCGCGAACCGTTTTGCAACTGCCGCAAAGCTTGCCGCTGCTGTTGCAAGGCTGCTGTCCGGCGCTCGATCTCGGCTTGTCTGTTTTTTTGCCGCTGCTCGAACCGCCTTTGAGCTTCTCGGAGGTTGGCTTGGGCGGTGCCTGCTTTTTGGGTGTATTCCTCGAGGGTGTTCGCGGATTCTGCGCCTTCTTTTGCCAATGCCTGATATCTGGCAAGCTGCTGGCTGGCTAATTTTGCTTCGGCTGTGCTTGCTTCTATTTGCGCTCTTGCTTGGGCAATGTCTTCTAAGAGGCTACCTGTTTGGGCGTCGGCGAGGTCGGCTTCAGCTTGGGAAACGCGGGCTTGGGCTTGACCAATTTCTTCTGGCCGAGAGCCCGATCGCAGTTGGGCGAGGTTGGCTTGGGCTTGGGCGACTTGGGCTTGAGCTTGGGCGATTTCTTCGGGCCTGGTTCCTGCTTGCAACTCGGCTAAGTGGGATTGAGCGCGGATCAGGTTGGCTTGAGATTGCCTCAAGTCAGCTTGGGCGCTGTCGCTTTTCATGCGGGCGATGGCTTGCCCTTTGTTTATGAAGTCCCCGGATTTGACAAAAATCTCCGTGACTAGCCCTTCTACTTCGGGTTTGATTTCTACCGAACGCTTCGCTTCTAAGCTGCTGACAAATTCCGAGGCTTCTTGGACTGAGCTGGTTTGTATGGCTGCGAGCTTGACTGGTATGCCTGGGGGTTGGGCTGCTGCTGCCGGTTGCTGTGCGCGATTATGACCCGATTGCCACGAGTACCAGCCGAAACCTGCTGCGCCTGTGGCGATCGCGAGCGCGGCAATTAGAGGCCAGCGCGATCGGGGTTTAGCAACAGGTTCGGGGCGATCGTCGGCAACGGTGGCAGAATCCTGCGGTTGCTCGCTGTCTGCATCCGTTGGGTGCAGTTCCGGTGTGGGAGATTTTTGCTCTTCAGCTTCAACGACGGATTCTGGGGATTTAGAATAACTCATTGGCAGCACCACTTAGATTTTTTTTTAACGTCTGACTTACTGAGACTTGGGCGGAATATTTGATTTTCCAGCGTTCCCCTCAAACATGGGGAATAAGGACAAGCGATTTTAAACAGGATGGAATCGGGAAAGTCCCTTTTTAATGGGGTTGGGGTATGTGCAGGGCTTTAGTCCGATCGCAGTTAGTCAAGCCAGGGGGTGATTATTTTTAGGAAAGCTTTTTGTTATCTCTCAAAAGTTACGATCTCCAGGGAAGATTAGACCTCCTTCTTATGGATTACCTGAGTGGGTGAATTGCAAGGATTTTTCCTTGGATTCAGCGGATTCAGCGGAGGTTGGGGAGTCACGCACTCCGGCGATCGCCCTTCTTTCCTTGGCTAGTTGCTCGGTTAACCACTTGATCTCTGACGCCAGCACTGACTTGCAGCGATCGCGAGAGGCGAATTGATAGTCATCGGTTAGTGGATATTCGCTTTTGAGGCTTTCGATGTAGTCTTGCCGGGTGTAACAGGCTCGCAAGCGGTGTTCCAATAGCTTCAGCCGTTCTTCCGGTTCTAAGTTACCAAAAAAGAAAAACTTAATTCGGAACCGGGAACCACTGTTAACCCAGCTTTCTTGAGGGTGTTCGAGCATTTTTTGCCGCCAGAGTTCGCGCCCTTTGGCGGTAATTCCGTAGATTTTGCGCGGACAGCCCGCATCTCCGGCTTCTTCGGCTATTACCGAAATCTCCCCTCGCTCTTCCAAGCGCTTCAGCAGCGGGTAAATCGCTCCGTAGTTGACGCTGATGCAACTGCTCATAAACAGCTCCAGTTGTTGCTTTAGCCGATAGCCGTGCAGGGGTTGCAACTGTAGCAGCCCAAGCGCTGATAATTCAAGCATTTATATCAAATTGATATTATAGTCTGGATTATATCACTATATCGGACTCAACGGCGATCGGGTCAATAGCTAGTTTCAAAGAAAATTTAAATCTAATTACACGTTGAATTAATTTTGTCAATCCCCTTAATGTATATTTTTTTAGGTTCGAGAAAGGGCGATCGCTTTATATGATAGAACCCATTTAAGATATAAGAAGAGTGCTGATTTACCTCGATTTCGGTCAGAGGAACGGCAGAATCTCACTTGTGTTCAAAGTGAGATTCTGCCTGGTCTTGGATGTCTCCGAAATGATTTAATAGACTCTGCTTAATAGCTGCGATTTCTGCCACATATCTTTTTGGGTAAAAGCACCAGAACTTTTCTTGGCATGGGTTGGTTGAATTTTAAAACCCTGATAGATTTTAGTATTCATTGAGAATTTTTTGGAGCACCTAACTGTTTTTTCCTAGCTCACAGTCAGAAATTAATTGGCAAGTATAAATCATCATAAATCCCGATGTTTTTAATTGCCAGTCATCCTACTAAAATATAATTTTTAAAACACAAATTATACCAGATTAGATGCTCTGAACCTGACACAGTTAGAGTCATTGCTCTTTATCCTACACCCCGAAATTAACGCCCTGTAATTACTTGAAATAGCCACCCAAAAAGCATCACGCTCAAGAAAATCACGCCTCCGACAATTAACATCAAACCCAACAGCAAAGCAGCCACAAATAGCCAATCGGCTTTTTTCCCGGGTTCGGGGGAACCTAAATGAGCATCCAGCAATTCTATATTTTTGACATTAGCTTTCCAAGTAACATCCAACAAATCTCCTGCCACAGGTACAGTACCGGCAACTGTATCAAATACGATGTTAGCAGCCATTTGTACTAAAGTCTCTCGCGGCACTCCCATTTGAGCGGATTTGAAGACAACATAACCTGCAAAGATTGAACTGATAAAATCGCCGCCGCCCGGTATCAGTCCCAATACCGGATCGAGTCCAATACGGTATTTTGTGCCGGGAATCGGAATTGCATTGTCTAGTAAATGGCTGATCCGGCGGAGTCGGCGCAAGGATGCTACATGAGATGGGCTGGGAGTATTTGGGGAGGAATTTTGTATAGGAGAACGTGACATTTGATTGCTCTCGATTGCGATATTATATCGTTTCCGGTTGCATCGGAATGATACCGAGGACACGGCAGTGCCCTGTCCCTACCCCCCGATTATTGTAGGGACACGGCACTGCCGTGTCCTGACTGTGGGTAATATTAATTCCGATGCTACGGGAGTTGATATTACTGCTAGTTTATGATATTTATTGAAGCATATTCAAGTTTTTTCACTATCCCTCAAGCAGATTTTTACTGATTTTGGGCAATCGCCTTTTGTTTGTTTTTGAATGCACAGAAACCCGGTTTCTGTTCAAAACCGGGTTTCTTGCTTCTAGCTGGGGGCTTTTAATTTAGCCTTTTATTTGTTGCCTTCAGTGAAGTCGGCGTCAATCACGTCGTCGCCGCCGCCAGTGGGGCCGCCGTCTCCATAGCCACCAGGGCCACCGGGGCCACCAGGGCCGTCAGTCGGGCCGCCTGCTTGCTGGTACAGGTTGCTGCTGACAGCGTAGAATGCTTGCTGCAACTCTGTTGTCAAGGTTTTGATGCGATCGTCATCTTCAGTAGCGATCGCATCGCGCAAGTCTTTGATCAACCCTTCAACCTTAGTCTTGTCAGCAGCGGGAACTTTATCACCCAATTCTGCCAACTGCTTCTCAATTTGATAGGCTAAAGAATCGCCTTGGTTTTTGCGATCGATCCGTTCGCGACGTTCTTTGTCAGCAGAAGCATTCGATTCGGCTTCCTTCACCATGCGATCGACTTCATTGCTGGGCAAAGTAGAAGCACCAGTAATGCTAATCGATTGCTCCTTGCCAGTACCTTTATCTTTGGCAGCTACATTCAAAATACCGTTAGCATCGATATCGAAAGTAACTTCAATTTGAGGTACGCCACGGGGGGCTGGTGGAACTCCATCTAAGCGGAAGGTTCCCAAATCCTTGTTGTCATTCGCCATTTCTCGTTCGCCTTGCAAAACGTGAATTTCCACGTTTGTTTGGCCGTCTACAGCCGTCGAGAAAGTTTCCGACTTCTTAGTAGGAATAGTGGTGTTGCGGGGAATAATTTTGGTCATTACGCCGCCCAAGGTTTCGACGCCGAGAGACAGCGGAGTAACGTCGAGCAACAGGATGTCTTTGACTTCGCCTGCAAGTACGCCGGCTTGAATTGCTGCACCGACTGCTACCACTTCATCCGGGTTGACCGTTTGGTTGGGGTCTTTGCCGAGGATTTTTTTGACCAGTTCTTGCACCGCAGGAATGCGTGTAGAACCACCAACTAAGACAACTTCATTAATTGCAGATTTGTCTAATTTGGCGTCGCGGATCGCATTTTCTACCGGGATGCGAGAGCGATCGATCAAATCCGAGCACAGTTCTTCAAACTTGCCCCGCGTCAAAGTCGTGTCCAAGTGTTTTGGCCCGTCTTGAGTCGCGGTAATAAACGGCAGGTTGATTTCTGCTTGGGTAACGCTCGAAAGCTCAATCTTGGCTTTTTCTGCTGCTTCCGTCAGGCGTTGCAGTGCTTGTTTGTCTTTGCGGAGGTCAATTCCTTCGGCTCTTTGGAATTCGTTAGCGATGAAATCGACGATTTTTTTGTCGAAGTCGTCACCGCCGAGGTGAGTGTCTCCAGAAGTTGCTAGCACTTCAAATACGCCGTCGCCTACTTCGAGAATAGATACGTCGAAAGTACCGCCACCTAAGTCAAATACGAGGATGGTTTCGTTGCTCTTTTTATCTAATCCGTAAGCTAAAGCGGCTGCTGTAGGTTCGTTAATAATCCGCAGCACTTCTATACCGGCAATTTTTCCCGCGTCTTTCGTAGCTTGGCGCTGGGAGTCGTTGAAGTAAGCGGGAACAGTAATTACCGCTTGGGTGACAGTTTCGCCGAGGTATTTGCTGGCGTCTTCTACCAGTTTGCGGAGAACTTGTGCAGAAATTTCTTCTGGGGCAAATTGCTTGCCGCGGGCGGGACAGTCCAGTTTGAGGCTGTTGCCGACTTTGAGGACTTTGTAGGAAACTTCAGTGGTTTCATGGGCTACTTCATCAACCCGACGCCCGATAAACCGTTTTACTGAGTAAAAGGTATTTTCGGCGTTCATCACGGCTTGACGCTTGGCGATTTGTCCGACAAGTTGATCGCCATTTTTAGCATATGCTACTACAGAAGGTGTGGTGCGACCCCCTTCGGCGTTGGCTATGACGGTGGGTTTGCCGCCTTCCATAACTGCGACGCAGGAGTTTGTCGTACCTAAGTCAATTCCAACTACTTTTCCCATAGGGGTGTTCCGGCTCCAATCTCTACAAAATTTTGGTTTTCTATCTGTGCGATAGTCTGGTTATTCAGGACTGCGATTTCACCTGGGGGGGTGTACGGATAGTGAGTCCTGCTTTAATACAGTCTTCGATAGGGTGCTTATCTCTATACTGCGGGCGGTTAGACCGGGGGATGAAGGCGTGTTTACCGAACCTTTTGAGGGACGGTTGCATTCACGAGCCTTGTACCGCTACAGTTGTTGACTGCTTTTCTTTACTCTTCCTAATGTACGGGGTGCGATGGATTCGGGTATTGTGGCAAACCGTATACGTTGTGTTGTATTTGCCGTCTTTGTTGTATAAATTTTGTTGGGGTGGTTCGGGGCGGGCGGTTTTTTTGACTTCAAATCTAGTTGAATATCAATTCTGAAAATGGACACGGCAATGCCGTGTCCCTACCCATTTACTTCCAGGCTGTGCCTGGAAATGAATATATTGAGGGAGAGCCTCAAGTCCGCTTCCTGGGAATTTCGGATAATTATTGAATTTTCCAGCTTTTAATTGCTATTTTTTACCGATCAGCAGAGCTGCCGGAAAGTAACTGAGAGCTTCACCAATTGCCAACGTACCGTTACTTTCTACCGCCTGATTTGTAATTGCATCTTTCCAAACCGACGGCATTTGCTCGGATAATTTCAAATTAGTATCTTTCCAGACTTGTTTGCCGATCGGCATTTCTTCCGGTTTGACAATTCCCGTCACAAACCGGGGAGCAATGACAATAACTGTAGTGTCTCCAAAGCTTCTGGCAAAGGCAACAACATTATCTTTAAACGTGCCAACTGTTTGCAGGGGCAGATAGTCGCCTGATTGAAAAACTTGCAAGTATTTTTTTCTCGCTTCTAGGGTTCTTGCCGTCAAAAACAACTTAATTCTAGCATCTTCCCGCGTCGCAATCAAATCTTCAACCAGTTGCAAAATATCCGTCTGAGCTTGCTCTTTAATTTCCCGCAAAACCTCGATTCTGCGGTCAAAATCAACGGGACGGCGGTTATCCGGATCGACGTGGCTTAAATCCCAGAATTCCGTCCCTTGATAAATGTCGGGAATGCCCGGAGCAGTGATTTTCAGCAGTGTTTGAGATAAAGAATTGAAAATTCCGTAATTAGCTACTTTTTTGCAGAAAGGTGTAAATTTCTTGAGAAACTGATTTTGTTCCGAAGGTTCGAGAACGCTATCGACAAAGGTCATAAAACCAGCTTCGTAGTCGTTATCCGGTCTCAGCCAAGCCGTATAAACTTTGGCTTCGCGGACAGCTTTAATGACATAATCTTTCAGGCGATCGACATAATCAGTGTTTTCAATTCCCTCAAAGGGAAAACTGCCGAGCAGAGTTTGGTATAAGAAGTATTCGTCATTAGTATCGGGAACCATTCGATTCGCAAAATTGACTTTCTTAGAAGAGTTTAGCTCTCTCCAAGACCTGACTTGCTGTTCCCATTCATCTGGAATTTCTGACAAAACGTTTATTCTGGCTCGCACATCTTCGCCGCGTTTGGTATCGTGGGTAGCTGTAGCATTCATTTTGTGCGGCCAAGCGGCTTGCTGCTGTTGGTTGAACTCGTGAAAATCTACTAGCGAAACGCCGAACTGACTGGGGTTTCCTCCGACTTCGTTGAGCGATAAAAGCCGATAGTAGACGTATAAAAGCGTGTCTTCAACACCTTTTGCCATTAATGGACCTGTCAACTGCTGGAGTTTCATGACAAAGTGCCGGCGCTGCTCTTTTTGTTCGGTTGTTAGGGTTTCTTCTTCTTCCAGCAAGAGCACTGTTTCGATAAATTTAAGTTCTTTCAAGAGTCGCGGTACTTGTTCTTTGGCGTGGGCGATCGCATATTGTACGTAAGTGCGATCGGACTCTCTCAAGCCGTCTTGATTGATGTAAGTTCGGTAGACTGGAAAAATCGTCAAAACAGCGGCCAATGCTTTTTCCAAACCGGGACGAGTAAAGTCGTTTCCCTGTCTGGATTGACCCGAGATATTTTTCAAAAGTTGAGCCAGATTGTCTACATCTCCCGCTAAATTTTTCTCAACAATCAGTCCTTTTTTATCTAAAAATAACTGTTCGTAGGGAACGTTCAAGCGAGTAAATCTCTGATATATTTCGCTAAATTGCTGTTCGCGATCGCACCGACAAAAAACGCCGTTTACGTAGTTCAAAAAATCGTAGCCGCTAGTTCCCTCAATCGGCCAATATGACGGCAAATCTTCTTCGTGTTCCAGAATTTTTTCAACAGTAATGTAAGTGTCTCCGGCTCTCTCCCGGAGCCGTTTCAAATATTCTGTGGGGTCGTACAGTCCGTCGATGTGGTCGATTCTCAATCCCGTAAACTTTCCCTCTTCAACCAGGTCGAATATCAGCTCGTGGTTTTTGTGAAAAACTTTAATCTCTTCAACTTTTACCGAAATCAGTTCGTTGACTGTAAAAAACCTTCGGTAGTTAATTTCTTCGGCCCCCACTTTCCAGAATGCCAGACGGTAAAACTGCTCGGAAAGCAACTCGTCCAAGAAATTAAAACTTTCGGCCTTGCCCTTTTCTCCGTTAAAAAAATTGATATTTTCATCTATAAATTCCTGCACCAGGGGATTTTGATTGTAGAGTTCCCACAGCAGGCCTTTGACAAAAGCTATCTGATCGTATCTGGCTTTACCTTTAGTTTCTGAAGGGGTATTTTTAATCAAATAAAGAATTCCCAAAAACTTGATAAAATCTGGATGCCGTCTGCCTAATTCCCTGGCTAAATGCCCCAAATTATGACTGATGAATTTAGCATAAGATTCGATTTTTACGGGCAATTGTAAGCTATAATAATTGATGGTCAGCCCAATTTCGCTGTATTTGAGTTGAATCTCGCCATTTTCCAGACACTCTCCATAAAAATTGCCCAGCAGCGGAGCCAGCACTCGACCTCTGAGATGTTCGTAAGCATGATTCCATTCAATATCAAAGTAATCGAAATAGTCGGAATCCGGCCCGTGTTCCAATACGTCTAACAGCAGCAAGTTTTGAGTGTCGTAAGCCATGTGGTTCGGGACAATATCTTGCAGCCATCCCATGTTCCGTTTCTTGATTTCGTATGTGAGGGCTTCAAAGTTTTCTGATGTTCCTAATTCAGGATTGAGCTGATTTGAGTCAACGACATCGTATCCGTGAGAGCTGCCTTTTCTGGCTTTAAATATCGGTGAAGCGTAAATGTCGGTAATTCCTAAATCTTCCAGATAGCTAAGGATTTGTTTGGCTGCTTCAAAGTTAAAACCTCCATGAAATTGAATCCGATAAGTTGTTGTGGGAATTCTCATCTTAATTTTACTCCTAATTAGTTAGTTGCTGGGATTTGTTGTGTTAAGTTAGAAATAGTAAGTTGGGTGGAAAACTAACTCTCCGTTTCACTCCGCCCAACGTCATTAACTGGAGATTTTAGTGAGATTTGAAATTTGAAATTTGAGATTTTTGCTCCCATCTAAAATCTCAAATCCCCAATCTAAAATCAGTTGTTGGGTTGAGCGGCAGCGAACCCTACGCTTCGCTCCGCCCAACCTACTATTTCTGTATTATTTCGTAGAGTGCGAAACTTTGGGGTTTAACAGTCAATTCTTGCTGTGAATTTATCTTTTCAGGCAAGCTAGAACCTGAACCCATCCATTTTTCATCAGCAGAGTCTAAAATTTTGTTCCAGTTGCCTTGGGGAAGTGCAGCCGTAAAAGCTACCTCTTGCCTGTTGAAGTTTAGAATGCAGAATATCTGGCTGTCATCTGTCCAGCGACGTAGAAATAAGATTTTTTCCGCTTCAATGCTGGACACTTCTAGACTGTTTTTGTCGAGTTTTTTAAGGGCGGGTATTGTCCGCCGCAGTTGAATCAAATGTTGGTGCCATTCCCAGAGGATTTTGTGTTTGCCTTCTGTTTGTTTTTCCCAGTTTAACTTGCACTTATCGAAAGTCTCAGGACTCTGGGGGTCGTGAAACTGGCCTCGACCTTCAAAGATTTTAAATTCTTGTTGTTTGTCTTTGCGGATAGCTTCAATTAAGTTTTCGTCCGAGTGGGAAACGAAGTAAAAAAACGGTGCTTCTTCTCCGTATTCTTCTCCCATAAAAAAGAAGGGAATGTATGGAGAAATCAAGACTGTGCCGGCTGCGAGTTTCAATCCTTCAAAGTCTACTATTTTCGAGAGTCGGTCTCCCAAAATGCGGTTGCCGATTTGGTCGTGAGTTTGGGAAAATACTACAAATTTATGACCCGGTTCATCCTTAACAGAATTGCCGTGTTTCCGCTTTCTGTGGGGGGCGTACTGGCCGGAGTAAACAAAGCTTTCTTTGAAGGCTTTTTCTAAGTGTTCGCACTTGCCGAAATCTTGGTAGTATCGGTCATCTTCTCCGGTGAGCAAGGCGTGCAGTGCGTGGTGGAAATCATCGCACCATTGGGCATCTAGTCCGAAGCCGCCGAGTTCTTTGGGACGTACAGTGCGGACATCATTTAAGTCACTTTCGGCTATTAAGTAAAGTTGCCGTCCTAGTTCTTGGGAAATATCGGCTGTGGCATCGGATAGTTCTTGTAAAAAAGGTCTTGCACCTACTTCAAATATTGCTTGAATTGCATCTAACCTCAGGGCGTCGATGTGATAGTCTCGAAACCAGTATAGGGCATTTTCAAGAAAGTAGTTGCGCACGCCGTCGCTGTAGGCGTCGTCGAAGTTGAGGGGGTCTCCCCAAACTGAGCCGTATTTTGATGTAAAGTATGGGCCGAAGTCCCTGAGATAATTTCCTTCGGGCCCGAGGTGGTTGTAAACTACATCGAGAATTACGGAAATGCCGTGTTCGTGGCAGGCGTTGACGAGTGTTTTGAAGCCTTCGGGCCCGCCGTAGGAGTTTTGAACTGCGTAGGGATATACGCCGTCATATCCCCAGTTTCGCTCGCCAGGAAATTGGGCTACTGGCATTATTTCGATGGCGTTGATTCCCAATTCTTTAAGTTGTTTTAGCTGGGAAATTATTGCTTCAAAGGTTCCGGCTTGGGTGAACGTGGCGACGTGCAGTTCGTAAATAATCATTTCGGCTAGCGGCACGCCTTGCCAATTTGTGTCAGTCCAAGTAAAAATATTTTCATCTATTACTTGCGACGGGGCGTGTACGCCTTGGGGTTGATATTTTGAGGCTGGGTCTGGTCGGTCGGTTTTTCCTTCGATTTGGTAGGTGTAAAGGGTTCCTGGTTCGATGTCTGTAGCTGTGGTTTGCCAATAACCTTCTGCTGATTGTTGCAGGGGTATCAGGCGTTTTTTTGGGGAAACAATTTGGACTGCGATTTGTTTGAGGGTGGGCGCCCAAACGGTAAATTCACATTGGTTATTGCCGAGGTAATTTGCTCCTATCTTCACTTTGAGCTGTTCTCCTTATAAAATAGGTTGGTAGTTCGATCGCCCGACGCGCTATCAAATGCTTTGCCCTTAACGTTCAGCGCCTGTTTAGACGGTAATATTACTTAATATAAGAAACAACTAACTTTAGATAGAGCCATCAAAGGCTAGAATTGTGTATCGGGCAAAATTAGCGGTTGGTTGTGTCTAAATTAGAGCATGAATCTGCACGGGGGCGATCGCCAAATTAACGGCCTGCAAGCGTTAATATTTCTGGTTAGTATCATGTCGAAAATCTACCTAAAGGTAGGTCAAAAATCAGCGCGAGTGTGGATTTTATGGTTATGGCTTTTGGACGGGAAATCTGCTGCAATCTCGACTCGGCGGAGTCTCGGGAGTGGTTGGTCACAAACGGGATCGGCGGTTACGCTAGCGGGACGATCGCCAATCTCCTCACCCGCCGCTATCACGGGCTGCTGGTAGCCGCCCTCAAACCCCCGCTGGGACGCACTTTGATGCTCGCCAAGCTGGACGAGACGGCTGTGTATCACGATCGCGCCTATCCGCTTTATACAAACCGCTGGGCCGACGCGACGATGGAACCCCACGGCTACAAATACATCGAAAGCTTTCACCTAGAAGGAACGACGCCTGTTTGGAGGTTTGCTCTCGCCGAGGCTATCCTGGAAAAGCGGATTTGGATGCAGCAAGGTGCTAACACAACATATATTCAATACCGCTTGCACCGCGCCTCACAACCGATCGCCCTCGCTGTCAAAGCCCTAGTCAACTACCGCGACTACCACCACACGACGAGCGCCGGCGACTGGCAGATGAGCCTAGAAACCTTGGAACGCGGGGTTTGCGTGACTGCATTTCCCAAGGCTGCACCCCTGTACCTGCTGACGGATGCCGAAGCCGAGGCAAAATTTCGAGTTTCTGCGGCTTTATACAATTGGCATTACGGATTGGACCTCGCGGCCGAAAAGCGCCGCGGATTGGACTGCAGCGAGGATCACTTGCACGCGGCGACTTTTCACATGACGATCGCACCGGGAAGTTCTCTGACATTGATAGCCAGCACCGAGAAAAATCCCGAACTCAACGGCGGTAAAGCTTTAGAAGTTCGCCGCGCTGGCGATCGAGAACTGCTGCAAAACTGGTCAAAAGTGAGCGAATCTCCCGACTGGATCAATACCTTAGTGCTCGCCGCCGACCAATTTATCGTCAGCCGCCCGCTACCGGAGGAACCCGAAGGCAAAACGATCATCGCCGGATATCCCTGGTTCAGCGACTGGGGGCGCGATACGACGATCGCCCTGCCCGGTCTCACAATCTGTACCGGGCGATGGGAAATTGCGCGATCGATTTTGCGGACATTTGCGCGGTATGTCGATCGGGGAATGCTGCCAAACCGCTTCCCGGATGCGGGCGGCGAACCGGAATACAACACCGCAGACGCCACGCTGTGGTACTTTGAGGCAATTCGCGCTTATATCGATGCCACGGGGGACGACGAACTTTTGAGCGAACTCTGGCCTACGTTATGTGAGATTGTTGACTGGCACGTACAGGGAACTCGGTATAACATCCGCGTCGATCCCGATGACGGTTTAATCTACGCCGGCGAGAAGGGTGTGCAACTGACTTGGATGGACGCGAAAATCGGCGATTGGGTGGTGACGCCCCGGATTGGTAAGCCGATCGAACTCAGCGCCCTTTGGTACAATGCTATACAAGCGATGGCAAATTTTGCTCGAAAACTGGGCAAGCCTCACTATGAATACCAGCAATTGGGCGATCGAACGGCCGCCGGATTCCCTCGCTTCTGGAACGCCTCAACCGGTTACTGTTACGACGTTCTCGACGGCCCAGACGGACACGATGCCTCGCTGCGGCCCAACCAGATATTCGCCGTATCCCTGCCCCTAGACTCGATTCCTCCTCACTCCGCCAACTCCTTGTCAGGGGGGATGCACAAGCAAACCCGCTATACACCGTTACTGACGCCCATCCAGCAGCGCGGCGTGGTGGACGGCTGCGCTCAACAGCTTCTGACTTCTGTCGGCCTCCGCAGCCTCTCGCAGCAGCACCCGCAATATCACGGCGCATACGGAGGCGACCAATTGCAGCGCGACAGCGCCTACCACCAGGGCACAGCTTGGGGCTGGCTGATTGGCCCGTTTGTCTTGGCGCACTTGCACGTATACAAAGACCCAGCACAAGCGAGCGAATTCCTCGAACCTATGGCACATCATATAAGAGGCGGCGGAGTTGGCAGTCTGGGCGAAATTTTTGAGGGCGACGCCCCCCACGAGCCTCGGGGCTGCACGGCTCAAGCTTGGACTGTGGCTGAGGTGCTGCGGGCTTGGTTGGCAATTAATACTGTGGGTGTTTAAATGGGGAATGTTATGTTGGGTTGAATAGGAGGTTTATGACATTATTATTAGCGGGCGATATTGGCGGAACTAAGACAATTTTGCGCTTGGTGGAAAGGACTGTTAAGGGTGAAATGAACGCTCTTTACGAGTTTCGCTATCCGAGCGGGGAGTTCCCTGATTTAGTACCGATGGTGCAGCAGTTTTTGACGGAAGCTGCTATTAAGTTAAATTTTGCACCAGAACCAGAAAAAGCTTGTTTTGCGATCGCAGGGCCGGTGGTTAACAACACTGCAAAACTAACTAATTTGCCTTGGGTGCTGGATGCGAAGCGTCTGGAACAAGAATTAGGAATATCCCGCGTCAGTTTAATTAATGATTTTGTTGCGGTTGGCTATGGCGTGTGGGGTTTGGAGGCTACAGATTTGCACACTTTGCAACTAGGAAAACCCCGCGAATACGATCCAATTGCTGTGATTGGTGCGGGTACTGGTTTGGGAAATTGTTTTGCAATTCCCGAGGCAAATGGCATCAGGGTTTTTTCTTCGGAAGGGGGACACGGTGACTTTGCTCCTCGTTCGGAGTTGGAGTTTGAATTGCTGAAATATTTGTTAGCAAAACACGACATTCAAAGAATATCGATCGAGCGTGTGGTTTCGGGACAAGGGATTGTTTCAATTTACCAGTTTTTGCGGGACAGAAAGTTTGCTCCTGAATCGTCGGAGGTAGGGGAAGTTATCAAAAAATGGGAGTCAGAGCTCGGTAAAAGCGAGAAGAGTGTCGATCCGGGGGCGACAATTGCACAGGCGGCACTCAAAAAGTGCGATCGGCTTTCGGAACAAACAATGCAAATGTTTGTAGAAGCTTACGGTGCGGTGGCGGGAAATCTGGCTGTGACACTTTTACCTTACGGCGGTTTGTACATAGCCGGCGGCATTGCTGCTAAAATTTTGCCGCTGATTTTAGAAGGGGGTTTTATGCGAGCTTTTAGGCACAAAGGCCGGATGGATTCGCTGTTAGAAATGATGCCAGTTCGATTGGTTTTGAATGATAATGTAGGCTTAATTGGAGCGGCGGTTTGTGCGGCAGGTCTTTAGGAGAATTTTAAATAGTTTGGGCGGGCTAGAAGATCCCACCCCACAAGAATTTTTGTGCCACAGGCATCTTGCCTGTGACTGAGACTTGGGCGGGCTAGAAGCCCACCCCACAAGAATTTTTGTGCCACAGGCATCTTGCCTGTGACTGAGACTTGGGCGGGCTAGAAGCCCACCCCAC
>NZ_JAUBTQ010000089.1:0-17357 GCF_036702515.1 Microcoleus sp. BROC3 | reverse complement strand
ATTTAACAAGCTCCTCAATTTACCTATCATGCTCGCCCACTTTTGTCAAACCCCTCTACTGTACCGACGCCCTAGAAGACAGCATCAAGAAATCCCTACAAGATTATCTACAGATTAGAGAAGAGAGTATTGATGAAATAATTGATTAAATCTCTGTACACCATAGTAGAAATAGTCGGGGTCTATCTCGCAAGAAAAGGCTTTTCTTTTGAGTTTACGTGCTGACAAAGCTGCACTGAAAAGTCCACCAAAAGGTTCCCATATAACATCGTTTTCATCGCTCGATGCCTCAACAATAAGGTTCATCAGATCCAGAGGTTTTTGGTTGAGATGTAATGCTTTTCCAGAGATAGTTTTAACTCTCTCATCGCCCCGTAAAGCTTGACGCTCCCAAACGTTTGTAAAACCGTGAGGGCATCTAAACTTCGATCGCATCTTGCTCCATTCTTGTCCCGTTAAAGGCTGATTGCCATCCAGCGAAAAGTATGGTTTTCCTTGAGGACTACCATACTCATTTGCATAGTTCACTAGCCTTTCAAACATCTCGGTCGGAGGGAAATACCACAAATGCCCTTGATCGAAGTATTTCCTGCTTGCTGCATCCACCACCCCGCAAGCATTATTGGCCCGTCGTAACGGCAACGTAGAGCGTTTCCACTCTCGCAGTAACCACGCCTTTAAGGTAAGTTCATTAACTGTTACTTCTCTAACGTATTGAACGCAGACTTCTGTAACGACGGGGAACCGGCGAATTTTCTGTGTGTTAACATTCCCTGCGATATGACCTTTTCCCTTGTTCCAAATATTGGAATTGACATAGCGCCAACCATATTTTTCTAGAAGTGGATGCACAATAGCCCAACCAATCTCTGAATTCCAAAACCAGAGTGTTGTACAGGGTATGGCTGCTTTTGACCAGGCCTCGATATGAGGTTTATACCAATTAGGTAAATCAATGTGATCTGAGGTATCTCCTTCAAACCCAAGAATACCGTAAGCTCCATCTGAAACTATGACAGTAGGTTGCTCCCACTTGTCGTAGTGCTGGAGAGTATCGCCGAGATATAAAGTAACGTATTCGTCACTCCATGCAGAAAAATTAAAGTTGGTATGGAGATTAGCTACTTTGCCACGACCAACAGTGCTGCTCGCTTTGCGTTTTAAGATGCTCGGAGAATTCGCTTCTGCGTTAGGACTCATTTGTTGACTTACGTGACTCTAAAAATTAAGTACAAACATTTTATCCTATTTTGGGATATTGAGGGTAAGTGATACCAAAGTTAACCTACCTACTTCCGCTTTGTTGACAAAAAAAATAGTTTGATCGCCCAATCCCATCAAATCCCATCAAATGTATCACAGCGATATCTCAGTCACAGCAATATTACCCCCAAAGCACACGTCAACATCAGTCCCCGCCGCCCGATCGCGCGATCCATACTCTCCCGCATAATAAAAGTATTCTCCCTCCAGCCGGTACACCACAGGCAGCGGCTGCGTCGAAGGTTGGCAAAACACAATTTCCGGTTCCGCACTTCCTGGCGCTAAATGGGGCAAATTCACATTCCAAAAACACCCCGACTTTGCTTCCCGGTTCAGCAAATCCGCCAACACCCGCGAGGTCCAGCGAGTCGCTAAATCCCAGTCTATTTCCAGCGGCCTTTTAATCCGGTGGGAAATTGCTATGCCCGGAATACCGTGCATGGCTGCCTCGCGCACAGCCGCAACCGTACCCGAAATGTACACGTCAACCCCCAAATTGCCACCCGCGTTAATGCCCGAAAGCACCAAATCCGGCTTCGCACAAACGTGATGAAGAGCGATTCGCACGCAGTCTGCCGGTGTTCCCCCTACAGCATACTCAAATTCCGATCGCCGATCGACATGAATCGGACTGTGGGTAGTCACTTGATGCCCGCAGCCCGACAATTGCCCTTGAGGAGCCACCATAATTGTTTTGCCGCTGACAGCCTGCAAAAGTGCCTGAATTCCCGGAGCGTCTATGCCGTCGTCGTTGGTTAAAATAATTTTCATTAAAAATTTGTCTGTTTGTAAGGTTATTGTGTCACTCGCCGACGACCCAATGCAATCTCAAATGGTAGCAGACGCGGGGATCGTGTCGGTGTCAACATCAGCTCAAATGTAGTGGACTTACGCACTGCCAATCCCATCAACCGATTTTTTTATCCGTACTGAGGCTCTCCACGCCGTACTTTAGTCGCTCAAACCCGGTTTCTGCCCCCGGGAATAGTTGCTAATCCTGTATTTCCTTTTGCGTGCAACTATATTTTACTTTCGCGTACATCTGGCGATCGGCAAACATATTCTTATTTTTTTGTATAAATAACAACTGTTATTTGAGTATAATTACGCAAATACGGGTTGGAAAAGCCGATATCGCCGAAAGTTGAAATAAGGGATGGTTGGTCGTGGAATGCTTCATTAACAGTCATCTTAGCCTTTGCGACACAACCTAGTTTACGAAAATTTTAAGAATAAACCTGGAAGCATATTGTTTTGGTAAAGGTATCAAAAATGTATAGACAAAGACCTGTACATGACAGATGATGTAAACAAAGAGCAAAAGAACTCAATAAATTCAATCCCTCTAACGATATAAACAAGGTATTACTCTTATGAAAACCAACTTCGCCCAACCACTAACTGCCTGTATAGCTACCGCTGGTTTAGCCATTGCTTCTTCATTACTAACAGCAACGCAAGCTCAAGCATTCGCTTTATCCGTCGATCCTCAGTACGGTACTACCAACGGCACCGGTACCGGGGCTACTGCAACATTAGACTTCAACATTGTCCAAAGTGGAGCCGATTTGCTCCTGAATTTGGGTATCACCAATACCACTGGCACTAAGGCTACAGCCGGTGGTGCAACAGACTCTTCTCTCGTTGGCGTGGCATTTGACGTATTGAGCGGCGTTACTGCATCAGTTAAATCGACTGCAGGCAGCAGTTTTACAACGTTTTGGCAAAACGTTAAAATCGACGGTTTGCAAAAAGACGGTTTCGACTATGGCATTAGCACTCCGCGCGAAGAGTTTAATGGTGGAGACCCTAAAGAAGGCTTATATAAAAATCAGTCTACTTTGGTTAGCTTTTTGCTAACTGGCAGCAGTCTGAGTGCGGCTCAGGCAGAAAGTGCTTTCTTGACGGGATTTCAGAATGGTACGCTTAAGGCAGGGGTTCGCTTCCAGCAGGTAAGTGGGTCTAATATTGGCACCAGTGACAAAGTTATGGCGGGAGTTTCCGCTGATGCTGAGGCAGTGCCCGAACCAACAACTATTGCAGGTATGGTGATGGGGTTGGGAAGTTTAGTAGCAGCCCGCCGCAAGCAGGCAAAAAAGGCTACTGCCTAAATTTTTTCAGGGCTCGGGCCGTCCATCGGCAGAAAAGCTCGCCGCATTTCTAGTAAATTAAGCTTAACTTCTAGTATCCACTCATAAGAGCCAGGGCAGCTATTGCGCTTCTGGCTCTTATTTTTGCTCTACCTTGACAAAATCTCAAAATCCCCAGAAAAGATCAACCAACTTGTGGTAAGTTTTTGTGTCGGTTGCTATGTGGCAATCTTCTGCAAGTTCAGTTAAACGCCCTCTCAGCAATGTTTTTGCCAATTTTCCCCCTCGCTCAAACAATCGCCGCACCTCCCACCCAACAACAACTGATTATCCAGCCAGAAGTTCCCGTACCGGAAAACGAACTGGATTTGCCACCACCTCCGACAACGGCCCCGCTGAACACTGTGACGGTACCCCAGCAAGTGCGCGTTTTGCCCGGAAAACTCGACAACATCCCGGTTTTCAACAGCAACAGCCCCGAAGTCGTGCAAACCGAAGGCATTTTGCTCTCCACATTTCCCCCGGAAGGAAAACAACTACCTTCTGCACACTTAAACTTTCCCTTCAAAGGCCGATTTGACATCTTTGCCCACCACATCGCCAAAGCTAAAAATCGCCAAGAAACTCGCACCTTATTTCAAGGAATAATTGTCCGCAATCCCAACTCGGAACCTGTTACTTTAAATGTCTTGCAAGGAGCGACCTATTTAACTCGGCCGGATGCTTTGTTTGTCGATTTGCCGTCGTATTTAGAGAATCGATTCGGCACTGTGTTTGCGGGGCCTGGAAGCCGCATCACGAGCGATGTATTGCGGGGGTTCAGACAAGCCATTTTGCCGGCTGCGATCGAGATTCCGGCGAATGAGAGCCGAATGCTGATGAATTTGCCGATACCTGTGGGTAATGTCACGCCTTCTTCCAACGGTCGATCGACCTTGATGCGAATGTCGAGCAGCAATTCGGTTTATGTAGCATCATTAGCAATGTTTGCTCCTAAAAGTCAAGGAGGAGTCGAGCAAGATCCGACTTTAGAACAGTGGGAAAATATTTTAAATACCAAAGGTTTAGCGGGGCCGAGAGATTTAGCACCAACTCCCAGAGGCGAAAATCCGGTGCAAAAAATTTACGGCCGCGTGGCGGGAGTAGCGGAAGGTTCCCAGTGGCAAGCTAAAATTACGGACAATTCGAGAACCGATTATTTAACCATTCCCAAGCGCGGCGAGTCATTTTCTTACGCTTTGAGCACTACTGATACGGGGACTTTTGGCACCGGTCAAGTTCAAAGCGCTAAAATGTTAGCTCGCTATCCCGATACTGCTTATTTTGCTCACGGTAATTACGGGATTCAATACAACTTAACTTTTCCGCTTTACAACAAATCTCGTGAATCCCAATCTGTTAGCATTAAAATGCAAACACCTATTAAAGCAAATACCGAAGCGGGGGGATTGATGTTTTATGACCCTCCAGAAAATCGGATATTTTTCCGAGGTACGGTGCGGGTAATGTTTAAGGATGATACGGGCAAGACTTTGACGCGCTACATTCACATCGTGCAGCGCCGGGGACAGCAGGGGGAACCTTTGGTGAATGTGAATATGAAGCCGGGGGAACGCCGTTTGGTGCAGGTGGATTTCTTGTATCCGCCGGATGCGACGCCGCCGCAAGTTCTGACTGTGCGATCGAGTAATTAGTTGGTGGTTGACGGTTGACTGTTAACCTTTGGGTTTTTGTTTTAATGAGTTAATATAGGCATTAAGTTTTGGTGAAAGTTCATTTAATATGGTTTCCGGTTGCATCGGAATGATACCGAGGAATGATACCGAGGACACGGCAGTGCCGTGTCCCTACCCCAATTAATTGTAGGGACACGGCACTGCCGTGTCCTGACTGTGGGTAATATTAATTCCGATGCTACCGGAGTTGATATTAAGGGCAAACCATTGACAGTTAACAGTCAACAGTTAACAGTTAACAATTAACTAATTAAAGCGTCAAAGACTGAGGATTTGTCTCAATCAATTTCGCTAAATCTTGCAAGAATGCCGCAGCATCAGCACCGTAAATAATTCGGTGATCGCAAGTAATATTGACCTGCATTTGGCGCTTGACTCCCATCAAACCTTCCTCGTTTGCCACTACTTGCGGCCGCGAAGAACCGATCGCCAAAATCGAGCCTTGATTCGGCGGCAAAATCGCGTCAAACTTGTCTACTCCAAACATTCCCAGATTGGAAAGAGTAAAAGTTCCCGTGCTGTATTCATCAGGCTTCAACTGCTTGGTGCGGGCGCGATCGACTAAATCCTTCCAAGTGCGCGAGAGCGAATAAATATCGAGGCGATCGGCATTTTGCAGCACCGGCGTAATCAAACCGCCGCCGTCCATCGCCACCGCTACCGCTACATTA
The DNA here is from genome assembly GCF_036702515.1 of Microcoleus sp. BROC3. Classification (NCBI taxonomy): domain Bacteria; kingdom Bacillati; phylum Cyanobacteriota; class Cyanophyceae; order Oscillatoriales; family Microcoleaceae; genus Microcoleus; species Microcoleus sp. BROC3. Next base: position 11,597 of record NZ_JAUBTQ010000089.1, on the reverse strand, counting down.
ATATCAGCGCGGTATTGAATTCCCGACTCCACATAACAAGCATTCAGCAGAGGATGTTTTTGTAAAGTTACTGCTACAGCCTTCGCCAGCATACCCGTCATCGTGACGCCCTTGGACTTAATTTGTTTGTAGAGTTTGTCGAGATTATCAGTAGTAATTGTGTAACCGACGCGGAAAGACGGCACGCTCAAGCTTGCTTCCATATTCCGCACCACCGCATTTTGCAGCGCGTTCATCGGTACTGTTTGGCCCGAAAGTGCGATCGCCGGGACTGGTGCGGGTGCGGGTTTGGCTGCTGCGGGTGCGGGTGCGGGGGCTGCGGGTGCGGGTGCAGGTGCTGCGGGGACTGTTACCGGTTGCTGAACCGGAGCGGGTTGGGCTTTCCCGGCTGCTGCTTCCACATCCTCTGCGACAATGCGACCGTTGGGCCCGCTGCCTTTGATAGAATTCAAATCTACTTTAAACTCTTTGGCTAATTTGCGAGCGCGGGGAGAAACGACGCTGCGGCCGTTTTGGCGGCTGACATTTTGCTGCAAACCCGCTGATGCTGTAGGTGCGCTGACAGGAGCGGGGCTGGGAGCGGGGGCGGCGGCTGCGGTTGGGGCGGTGGCTCCTTGCTGCTGAGCTGTGGCGATTTCGGCTTCCGTTTCTGCTACGAGGGCGATTGCGGCCCCCACCGGAGCAACTTCGCCCGCAGGTACGATAATTATTGCTAAATAGCCTTCGTAGAAAGACTCGACATCCATGTCGGCTTTGTCGGATTCAACCACTACCACGGTTTCGCCTTTTTCTACTTTGTCCCCAGCGGATTTGACCCAGGAAACAATTTTGCCCTCTGTCATGGTAGAGCTCAGGGCTGGCATGAAAACTTCGCGAATCATCTGTAAAAAGTCCTTTTGAGTTGGTAATAGGTAATCGGTATTTGGCAATTGATCATTGGCGATCGGCCACTGGCAATACTTATTATTATGCCAGTCTCTCGAATTCTTGATGTGTGACTGTTGACTCAAAATCTATTGCCAATTACCGATCGCCAATTACCACTTACCAATTTCTAAATATCACCTCGAATTTCTTCGACTATGCCGTCGCGGAGGAGAATTTCTACTTGCATTTTTTGAATCAAGTTTTCTCCGAGTCCGACTGTGAAGGTGCCGTCAATTTGACCTTGACTCACTTCTTGTTCTAGGTCTAGCACCTGCACTTGCTGAAGCTGTTGCAGGTTTTGGTTTTTCTGTTCTAGCAGTTCGCTTTTTCTTTGATTCACCTGCACTTGAATGTTTTCTATTTGCTGCATTACTTGCGGGCCTGGGGGCTGCAGATTTTGCTTTTGGATTTCTGAAACCATCCGCTGCCCTTGCATTTCTAACTGTTGTAGCTGAGAGTCTATTTGGTTGATTTGGGCTTGGAGTTGCTGTTGAGCTTCTTCTTTCCAGCGGGGAGTAACGACGACTTTAACGTTAATCGATCGTTTCAAGAGTAATTGTGGTTCCATAAAGTTGTTGCTTGTCAATTGGGAATTAGGCATTAGTCATTAGTCATTAGTGGGTAAACATGAACTAATGGCTGAGGACTGAGGACTCGGACTCGGGACTCGGGTGTTGGGATAATTTTTTCTTTTCCGTTCCCCAAGTCCTGCGAATATTTCAAAACATTCCGTCAATCATATCGCGGTAGTGTTGCGTCACAACCGGGCGCTTAATTTTCAGGGTCTGGGTCAACATTCCATTTTCGATCGAAAATGGCTCCTGAATCAACCGGAACGGGCCGATGCGATCGTCCGCGCGGTATCCGGGGCGATTTTGCACCTCTCGGTTCAATTCTTTGCGGAATAAATCTTGAATTGTCTTGCTATTCCAGTCAATTTCGTGTAATGGGGGAGTCTGAGTTTCTGCCCATTTCTGCACGGCTTCTTGATTGGGGACAATTAAGGCACCGACGGATTTCTGGTCTTGACCTACTAGCATAATTTGGTCGATGTAGGGGCTGCGGACGCAGGCGTCTTCTATGGGCTGGGGTTCGATGTTTTCGCCGTTGCTGAGGACGATCGTATCTTTGGCCCGCCCGGTCAAGATTAAGTCGTTTCCCGGTGTCAGCCAGCCCAAATCGCCGGTGTCGAACCAGCCCATCGAGTCGGTCGCCTTTGAGGTAGCTTGGGGATTGAGATAATAGCCCGCCATGATTTGCGGCCCTTTTGCCAATACCAAGCCGCGCTGGCCCGGAAGCAGTTGTTGCCGAGTCTCCGAGTCTACTATTTTAATTTCCGTACCTGGAATAGGCTGTCCTGCTGAACCTTTGAGGTTGTGCCAAGGGCGGCGGACGGTTAAAACCGGGGATGTTTCGGTCAAACCGTATCCCACCAACAAACCGATATTCGCAATTTCAAAGAAATTGTCTAAATGCGCGGCCAAAGAACCGCCGCCGCTGATTGCCCACTTAAAACGTCCTCCCGTAGCTTCCCGGACTTTTTGGTAAACGAGTTTTTCGGCAAGGGCGTAAACGGGCGACAACAGAATGGTTTTGATCCGGGCGATGAATTTTTCAGCAACTGAGGCAGGTTGTAAATTGAGAGTTAATCCTTCGACAATCCGGCGGGCTTCTATGTATTTTTGGCTGGCAGATAACAGGAAATTCACCAATTTTTGTTTGTTGGGAGGCTGTTCCCGAAATTGCTTTTGTACTGCCTCGTAAATCGATTCCCAGATGCGCGGAACGCTGACCATGTACTGGGGTTTGTAAGCTTTAAAGTCTTGTTTGAAATAGCGAATGCTGGTGTAAATTTGGGTGCACCCTTGGGAAAGCAGGAAGTATTCGACAGTGCGTTCGTAGGCGTGCCAACTGGGCAGGATGCTGAGGGCAGATTCGCCGGCTTCGGGCTGGAGAATTGTCCCGAAGGTGGTGATTTGGTGCAGCAGGTTCCCGTGAGTCAGCATAACGCCTTTGGGTTTGCCAGTGGTGCCACTGGTGTAGAGGAGGGTGGCGAGGGTTTGAGGCTTGTGGTTGGATGGTTTGAGGGGGCGGTTTGCCCCTGTGGTCATGACTTGGGAAAATTTGACTGTGTTTAGGGTTGGGCTGGCTTCGGGTTCTTCATCGGAGAGGAGGACGACGAGTTGAATGGGCAAATCCGGGAGGCGGTGTTGCAGTTTTTTGAGTAATGCCCGGTTTTCGACTACCAAGGCGCTGCTGCCGCTGTCTTGGATGATGTACAAAAGTTCTTCGGGGTCGGCGGTGGCACCTCGAACGGCGTTGGCGGCCCCGGCCATCATGATGCCTTGGTCGGCTATCAGCCAGCGGGGGCTGTTGTCGGCGAAGAGGGCGACGCGGGGAGGGACGGCTTCTCCTGGATTTGGTTCGATGCCGAGGGCTTGGAGGCCGGCGGCGAATTGCTGGATTTGTTGGTAGAGGTCGGTGTAGGTGAGTTTGATTTCAGGCTGGCTGTGGGGGTCGTGGAGGGCGACGGTTTGACCGAATTGTTGTTTGACGATCGCCCAAATTTCGGGTATCGATTGAATGGAACTGTAATCGATCAACTTGCTGAGGTTAGCACGATCGCGATCGGTCATTTGAGATGATGCGTAAGATGCTGGGCCGTTCATAGGGTATTTTCCTGAGTTTATGCAGATAAAGTTATTGGCTACAAGTTTAATATGAGAGCTATTTTAGAACTATCTGGCAGTGTCGTGACAGTTTACCAACCTACCATTGTCTATTCAGAAAATTAGAGATGCAAGATGATGAAATTTATAGTTGCACAAAAACACATTAATTTATCAAGGTTGATAGTAGTTGCTTTTAGTGCGATCGTAGCATTATCGGGAAATGCACTTGGAGCGAAGGCTGAAGAAACGCGATCGGGAAACAGAACATTTGCGGATTGGTGTCGCCAAAAAGCTGATTTGAGTCCTGAAGCTAAACATACTGTTGAGGTGCTGTTGCAGAAAGCGGGAACTACTGAGTGCGAGGCGGCTGATCGGAAACTTTCTCTTCTCACGGAACTAAAGCTCTACAAAAATCAAATCAGTGACATCAAACCGCTAGCATCTTTGACTAACCTGACTGCGATCGAACTCTGGAACAATCAAATTAGCGATCTCAAACCCCTAGCATCCTTGACTACATTGACTCGGCTCTACCTCCACAACAATCAAATCAAGGACATCCAACCGCTAGCATCCTTGACTCACCTGACCGATCTCTTCCTCTACAACAATCAAATCAAGGACATCCAACCCCTAGCATCCTTGACTCACCTGAGTAGGCTCAAACTCGAAAACAATCAAATCAGGGACATCCAACCGCTAGCATCCTTGACTCACCTGACTGATCTCGGCCTCACCAAAAATCAAATCAGCGATATCAAACCGCTAGAATCTTTGACTAAACTGACTGAACTGGGGCTCACCAAAAATCAAATCAGCGATATCAAACCGTTAGCATCCTTGACTAAACTAAATTGGCTCTGGCTCACCAAAAATCAAATCAGCGACATCAAACCGCTAGCATCCTTGACTAACCTGACTGGGCTCGGCCTCGGCGAAAATCAAATCAACGACATTAAACTGCTAGCATCCTTGACTAACCTAATTCTTCTCGACCTCCTTAACAATCAAATCAGGGACATCAAACCGCTAGCATCTTTGACTAACCTGACTACTCTCTTCCTCGATAATAATCAAATCAGGGACATCAAACCGCTAGCATCTTTGACTCACCTGACTGCTCTCTTCCTCAACAACAATCAAATCAACGACATCAAACCGCTAGCATCCTTGGCTAACCTGACTGGGCTCGGACTTGACAACAATCAAATCAGTGACATAAAACCGCTAGCATCCTTGACTAACCTGACTGGGCTCGGCCTCAACAACAATCAAATCAACGACATCAAACCGCTAGCATCCTTGACTAAACTGACCGCTCTTTACCTCAGCGGAAATCCGAGCGCACCCAAGACTTGTCCTCTCAAGCCAGAGTCTATCTGTAAGTGGGAACCAGAACCTAAACCCTAAAACTTGAAAATGACGCCCGATCGCACTTCAATATTTCAGTCACGATCGCTGTGTTGCTGATAAAGTACGATCGCCAATTCTATCCTCACATCGGCTTCAGTCAGGGGGAGATTGTCGGGAAGGTCGATCGTAATTTGCATGATTTATCTATAATTTAACTCTTGTGGAACAGGCATCTTGCCTGTTCATGAAACTCGTGCAATATCTCAGATTTAAGCGACATGGCGCGGTGCATCAACCATCGGCGCAGTACCAAACAAATGTCTGAGATAACTGCGACTGAGCTCGCGGTTCCAGCGCCGCAAACGCACCATCACTCGCGTGAATGTAAAAGTCAATTCCACCACCAAAGAAAGCTGTTTGAGACTGAGTGAAGTATTAAACACATCATTGCCGTGCGTGCGTTCAATCTGATGGTGTTTCAGCAAAGCAATCAGGTTTTTGGTAGAGCCTTTCAGTTGATTAAAATAACTCTGGGAGAATGCCCAGCGGCTGAAACCCCAAAACTTAGCCAAATGATTGATCTCATCCTGTAAAGGCTGGGAAATTGCCTGTTGCAACGCTCCTGTTGAGTGTACCATCAACCATAAATAAACAGAAGTAGCTCCCCACTCGGTACTCAAGCGACTAATCACGTGTTTATAGGTATCTTGCCAAGCGTCACCTGTGGATTGACAGCCCTTCACAGAGTTCGGTTTAACTTGCAGTTTTTCCCCTGTAAGTTGCTGGTAAATTTTCCTAAATGTCGGGCAATGTTGGCGTTCTTCTTTTTCCCAGACACCTATCTCTAGAATGTTGCCATTGGCATCAAAAATTCCTCCCATAAACCGCGCCATTTGCGGGTAAATATGCTGTAAGTAGCACCAACTTTCTCTACCGTAGCTGCGAATGGGAGCTTCAATTTCTGCCGCACTTGCCAAAATTTGCAAAAAGATTTCTGGCTTGACACCAATAATTTGGTCGCGATTGATTCCTTGCCAATCTATGGGTTCCCAAGGGCGGGGATGCGGGGTGGAAAATTGCTGGGGTAGATCGGAAAGTCGATCGCTCAAAACTTCCAATGACATATAATGGTCGATGAGGGAATTAATCCTGGCCCGAGTTTGCAAGTAGCGAGGGCTTTGATACTGATTCCCAGCCAAATCAATTGTATACACCTTACCAGTAGCTTTCATGGTTTCTGCCTGTTCCTAACTTTTACAGCTATTGTGCAAAAGGCATTTGGGAAGTCGCAATGAGTAACCTGCAGGCTGCTCAATTACTAGCAGTTGCCTTGACTGAGCCGAACTCAGGAGAAGCGGCATGAAGTAGGGTGAACTAAACCACAGATGATAGGGCTAAGATGTGCCGAAGAGTATCCTTCCTCCCATCAATTCTCTGCGTCCATCAGCGTTCATCTGCATACATCTGGGGTTAAAAACCCACATAATTTTGCCGCCACCAAGCGCGTACAAACTTAATCTCCTCAAAGGTATAACGTTGTTCCAAAAACTCATAAATGGCTCTCAGTTTCTCATCCCCCATAACTTCAATTGCGTAAACTATCGCCTGCTGGCGTTCCGGTTCCACCAACAAATTTATATCAACTTCCCGCCCCATCTCCATCAATTCTACGAGATGCCCAGAAATAGTATTAGGACTCATACCCCGCGCATTGGCGATTCCTTGAACAGTCAAACCTTGTCGGTATAATTCCCAGGTTTGCATCTGCGAATAAGACGCAACGTTGGAAAGATTGGGAAGATTAGCGACAGCAGAAGATGCAGCACCAGTTGGCAAGTCTTGTTCTTGGCAAAAACTGCGTATTGCCTCCAAGAAAACCTTACCGTACTTATCTCGCTTGTTGCTGCCAACGCCGTAAACCTCCTCAAATTCTCTGAGATTTTGCGGGCGTTTTTCTGCCATGTCTCGCAAGCTTTTATCGGCAAAAACTACGTAAGGTGGCACAAATTGTTCGTCGGCAATTTGTTTGCGTAGCGTCCGCAGTATGGCAAATAAACTTTCAACTTCTACTGCTAAATACCGAACTTTTTCCGGTACTTCTCGCTGCGGTTCAATGGCAATTTCAACTGTGCGCTGACGTTTCATAATTTCCCAACTTTTTTCATTCAGTTTCAAAATGGGAAACCCGTCTGTTCTTTCCTCTAAAAAACCTTGATTTAACAGCGAGCGGCTCAACTTTTTCCATTCATCAGCACTTCTATCTTTGCCAATTCCGTAAGTAGAAAGCTGGTGGTGCTGGTATTGCAATACTTTTTGACTTTTTGAGCCGCGCAGCACGTCAATAATGTGATTCATGCCGAATTTTTCTTGGCATCGGGCGACGCAAGAAAGAAATTTCATTGCCTCAATCGTCCAATCTTCTACTGGTTTTTGGTTGCAACAGTTATCGCAAGTACCGCAGTTTCCCGGGAATGAATCGCCAAAATAACTTAACTGGATTGTACGGCGGCAATCGGTGGATTCTGCATAGTTGATTACTCGACGCAACTGTTGGCGGGCAATTCGTTGTTCTTGGGGGTCAGGTTTTTGCTCTATGATGTAGTCGATCATTTTGACATCGCCGTAGCCGAAAAATAAGCTGCAATGGGCGGGTTCGTTGTCTCTGCCTGCGCGGCCTGATTCTTGATAGTATCCTTCTAGATTCTTGGGCAAGTCGTAGTGAATTACAAACCGCACGTCTGGTTTGTTAATGCCCATACCGAAAGCTATTGTGGCTACCATTACTTGCACGTCGTCGCGAATGAAGCGGGTTTGATTGGTTGCGCGATCGACATCGTTCATGCCGGCGTGGTAGGGTAAGGCTTGGATGCCGCTTTGTTGCAATTTATAGGCAACTTCGTCAACTTTTTTGCGGCTGAGGCAATAGATAATTCCCGAACCGCCTTTTTTTTGGATGATTTGCAAAACTTCGGCAAAACTGTGTTTGGTTTTGGGGCGAACTTCGTAGTATAAATTGGGGCGGTTGAAGCTGGCGACGTGGATGTATGGATTTCGCAGAGTTAGCTGCTGGATGATGTCTTGGCGGACGCGCTCGGTGGCGGTGGCGGTTAGTGCCATAATGGGAATGTCGGGATATCGATCGCGCACTCGTTGCATTTGCCTGTATTCTGGTCGAAAGTCGTGCCCCCATTCCGAAACGCAGTGGGCTTCGTCGATCGCAAATGCCGAAATTCCTAACTTATTTGCTACTATATCTAAAAATGGTAAAAATCTCTCACCCAGCAAGCGTTCGGGTGCAACATAAAGCAATTTAATCTTACCTTCGAGAATCGCAGTTTCGCGCGATCGGGTTTCCTGACTGCTCAAAGTGCTGTTGAGAAAAGTCGCCCCAATTCCATTATCCTGCAAAGCTTCCACCTGGTCTTGCATCAGAGCAATTAACGGCGAAACAACCACCGTCAATCCCGGTTTCAACAGTGCCGGTAATTGAAAACACAAAGACTTGCCACCGCCCGTCGGCATGACAATCATCATATCCCGTTTTTGTAAAGCAGCTTCGACAATTTCCTGCTGTCCCGGACGGAAAGAGCCATAGCCAAAAAAATGTTTGAGTGCTTGTTCCAGGGACAGCGGCACAGAAGATATTGGCGGATTCGACGCTGGCATTTGCAGTAGTTGGTTGTTGGCTTCTCAACTATTCTATGCCTTTTGAGCACAAATACAGTTACAATAATTGAGAATCTCAAGTTAAGCAGAAAAACAGATGCCGAAAGCAATTTGGAATGGTGCCGTTTTGGCCGAGAGCGACAAGTGCGAAATTGTAGACAACAACTATTATTTCCCCGCCGATGCCATCAACCGTGAGTATTTCAAAGACAGCAGCACTCACACTACTTGCGGTTGGAAAGGTGTGGCTAGTTACTACAGTGTCGAAGTCGGCGGACAAGTTAATAAAGATGCTGCTTGGTACTATCCCACTCCAAAAGATGCTGCTAAAAATATTGCCGGATATATTGCTTTTTGGAAAGGAGTGAAGGTAGAGGCTTAAAGCAGTTTTGAAATAAAAAATGGGGCGGGTTGTGGGCGAATTTGGCGCTTAACCTGCCCCTTAAAAATTTAATCTTTTTCCCAAACGGCGACAGCTTCCGAACCCAAACCACGGCGAACAACAATCGGTTCGCTTTGTGTCAAATCGAGAATGGTAGAAACTTGATATCCCGGATCGGAACCGTCATCGACAATGACATCCACTAGCTTTGAAAAACAGTCAAACAGCTCAGCTTTGCCAAAGCTTTCTGCTTTAGATGCAGGCACTGGTGCTGCACCTTCATCATCCGTTGTAATGTGAGCGGATGTTGAAATAATTGGATTTCCCAAGGCTTCCAACAGTGTAAAACAAAGCCGCTGGTCGGGAACGCGAATTCCAGTGGTTTTCCGTTTTGGGTTCATTACCAACCGTGGCACTAACTTGGTAGCTGGCAGCAGAAATGTATAAGGCCCAGGTATTAACCGCTTGATAATTCTGTATGCTTCATCGCTGACTGTAGCATAGTCGGTGATATTTGAGAGAGAGGAACACAGGAACGTTAAAGGCTTATCATTGGATAGTTGCTTGATCTGCCTGACTCGTTCTACTGCAGACTTGGAGTTGAGATCGCAGCCGATCGCATAAACTGTATCTGTCGGATAAAGCATCACCGCCCCATCTTTTAGAGCTTTTGTAATCTTCTCGATCCGGTCTCTTTGGGGTGCAACTGGATGCACTTCGTAAATAGTTGCCATGTTAAGATACTGCAGGCTAAGTGGGCGATCGAAATATCCAGTGAAACAATCAATGCTGAAAATTAATTGTTAATAATGAATAAAATAGCTTATTTTGACTGTCCAACAGGCATTGCTGGCGATATGTGTATCGGAGCTCTTGTCCACGCTGGCGTTCCTTTAGACTACCTAATCGAAAAACTAAATTTGCTCGGCATTTCGACAGAGTACCAGTTGCGGACGGAATTAGTCCACCGGAATACTCAACAAGCAACTAAATTTTATGTCGATTTAGCTGCGGATTTGGGGTTAAAACCCAAAAATTCCGCTACCGAACTCGATCCCTCGGAAACGGAATCCCCGACTTTTGACGCCCGCCACCACCATCATCACGGGGAAGAACATTCTCACAGTCACGGCGAAGCAGATGCCGAAATTAGCCACACTCATCACCGCAATTTGCCAGAAATTGAGCAAATCATCGTCTTTGCAAAATTGCCTCCGCGAGTGGAATCTTGGAGTTTGGCCGTATTCGGCAAATTAGCAGAGGCAGAAGGTGCCGTACACGGTATCCCCCCAAGCGAGGTTCACTTTCACGAGGTGGGGGCGACGGATGCAATTATTGATATTGTCGGTACTTGTTTGGGTTTGGATTGGTTGGATATTCAGGAGTTTTACTTTTCGGCGATGCCGACTGGTGCAGGTACGGTGAAGGCGGCCCACGGTAAGTTAGCGGTGCCGACGCCGGCGGTGATGCGGTTGTGGGAAACGCACCGAGTGCCGGTTTACAGCAATGGGATCGATCGCGAATTGTGCACTCCTACGGGAACTGCGATCGCCTGTACTCTCGCGTCTGCTTTCGGTCCGCCACCAGCGATGCAAATTCAGGCGATCGGTTTGGGTGCAGGTTCTCGAATGCTGGCAATTCCTAATATTTTGCGCCTCTGGATTGGGGAGAAGTCAGAAGGGGAGAGGGGGAGAGTGGGAGAGTGGGAGAGTGGGAGAAAGACGGCTACTAATTCCCAATTCCCAATGCCCGATTCCCAATTCCCAATGCCCAATTCCATAGAAACTATTACGGTATTGGAAACGCAGATTGATGATTTGAGTCCCCAGGCGATCGGCTATGTTTTTGATGCTTTGTTTGCCGCCGGAGCTCTGGATGTTTTCACTGCCCCAATTGTGATGAAAAAGTCGCGGCTGGGGGTTTTGTTAACTGCGATTTGTCATCCAGAATTTGAGGATGCTTGCGAAGCTGTGATCTTTCGCGAGACTACTACTCTGGGAATTAGGCGATCGACTCAACAGAGGACTATTTTGCACCGGGAAATCCAGACAGTTCAAACAGAATACGGTGAAGTGCAAATAAAAGTTGCGAAGTCTGGACAAACAATTGTTAACGTGCAGCCGGAATACGAAGATTGCGCGTCCATTGCCAGAGTTAAAAATATTAGCTGGCGCGAAGTTCACCGCTTGGCGCTGCAAAGTTGGTACGATCGCACTTAATCAGTTCGCGATCGCACTCCGACAAAGAAACCGGGTTTTTTACCGAATCTGCGGGTCACAACGCAGTATTTTCGTAAAAAACCCGGTTTCTGACCACCCCTGCGTAAATCCTAACAGCAATCAAAGCCTCTGATATCGGTTTTGAGATGACTGGTTGACAACTCCTCGCCGTAGAACAGCAAGGATTCTTCCTTCATCCAACATTGCCTCTAAAAGCAGTGCCTTTAGATGGTCTTACACGCTGTCCGGAAGCGGTAGCGAGATGCCCTCCCGCCAAAAGTCGTAAACCTTCATCTCGAATAATTAAAGTCAGTGAAGGAGTCGCCTCCTCCACTGCTCTCCAAAACGGAACGTGATAGTTTCCCATCATTCCGCTCC
>NZ_JAUBTQ010000088.1:0-17441 GCF_036702515.1 Microcoleus sp. BROC3 | reverse complement strand
GGTTTACGCTTCAACCTGATTGCAGGCATCTATAACTATGAACTTAACCTTTCAGAATGACTTTTGCAAGAGGTCTACTCTTTGTGGAACAGGCATCTTGCCTGTTCTTGAGAATGGTGCAAGATGCACCCTAAAAATCGCTCGTCCTGTGACAGTTGACCTTAGTCTTATCTGATAGAGGGGGTTTCTAACTATTCCCCCTCTCTCCGATTCTCCCCCTCTCCGATTCTCCCCACTTTGCCAGCAGTTCTGAGAATTTGACAAGCCAAAATCGCCGCCCCAAACCCGTTATCAATATTCACCACGCCCACACCAGCGGCACAAGAATTTAGCATAGTTAAAAGAGGAGCAATCCCGCCAAAACTCGCGCCGTAACCTACACTCGTCGGCACAGCAATCACCGGACAATCTGCCAAACCAGCAACCACACTCGCCAAAGCACCTTCCATACCGGCCACCGCAATCAACACATCAGCACCGGCAATAACGTGCCGGTTGCTCAGCAAGCGGTGAATGCCGGCAACTCCGACATCCCACAAACGCCGCACCTGAAAACCGCAAAGTTCCGCAGTAATTGCCGCCTCTTCCGCTACAGGCAAATCCGCCGTTCCCGCACTGATAATAGTCACAGTGCCCGGATGCTGCGGAGTTGGGGAATTAGCAGAAATTGCACAAATTCGAGCCTTTTGGTAGTAGCACAAATCGGGTATTTTTTGCTGCAATTGCTCGAAAACTTCCGGTTCGATTCGCGTCGCCATCACCGCAGAATTTCGCCCGCGCATCGCCTCGACAATCTCAACAATTTGGTCGGGCGTTTTCCCCGGGCCCCAAATTACTTCTGGAAAACCCGTTCTGAGAGTGCGGTGGTGGTCAATTTTGGCAAAATCGCCGACTTGTTCAAAGTCAAAATGCTTTAATTTATCCAAAGCTGCGATCGGGCTAATATCGCCGGCAGCCACAGATTCGAGTAACTTCTGTAAAATTTCAGGTTCCATTAATTAATGACTGACTAATGACTAATAACTGCTGATTAACGATCCGCCCAAAAACGGATACACGCCCCCGACTTCTGTCGCGATCGACCCCAAATTTTAGACTAAGGTTCAAGTTCCCCGATTCATCTTTAGAGTAAATCAAATCTAAAATCTAAAATCTAAAATCTAAAATCGACTGACTATTCTGTTATTTTCAACTCGTACAAATTCCAGAAAGCACCGCCGAGGGCACTGTAGCGAATTCCCGAAACGCGATCGCGCACCGCCTCGAAAGTCAGCGGATTTACCATATAAACAAAAGGAACTTGTTCCGCTATAATCCGCTGCGTTTCTCCATAAAGCTCCTTGCGCTTCGCCTCGTCAAGCTCCTGAGAAGCCTTCACATAAAGGTCATCGATTTTCTGCTCCCAGTCGTACACTTCCCAACCTTTAATCGGCGGTTCTCCGGCTTGCGGGCCCTGGTTGAAACTGTGCAGCGTGCCGTTAACAGACCAAATATTGTAGCCGCTGTGCGGTTCAGTACCTCCCGTAAAACCGCCGAGGTAAGTATCCCAATTCCGCGTCAATCGCAGCTTTTCTACATAAGTGTTAAAACTCAGGAACTGCGTATCAATTTGCATCCCCAGTTTGCCCAAGTCTTGCTTAATTTGCGTTGCCATTTGTTCCCGAACTTTTTTACCGGCAGCCATCAACAAAGTAAATCGCACTTTGTTGCCATCAGCATCCAACAATTCGCCGTTACTATTATACTTGAAACCAGCACTTAACAGCAACTCTTTCGCTTTTTGCCGATCGTAACTGTAAGTTTTCAATCCCTGTTCTGGGGACAGGTAGAACGGGCTTTGGGCCGGAATTGGGGAATGCAGGGGCGCGCCAAGTCCGCGATAGATATTGTTAGTCATGGCGGATCGGTTGATGCCGTAGGCGATCGCCTGCCGAAATTCCTTACTTGCGAACCACCGAGATTTAACCGGGTCTACAAACGGCTGATTTTGAGCATTGCGCCCCTTATTCAGATTGAAACACATAAACACGCTGCCAGTATCCGGCCCGCCGTTAAAAACCGTATATTTGCCGCGTTTTTCCTCCCGTTTCAGCAGGGGAAACACTTCCGGCTCCACGTTCAGAGTATCCAAATCGCCCGATCGAAAATTCAGCAGTTGATTGTCAGTATTTTCGATAATTTGCCAAACAATTTGCTGGATATAAGGCTGAAGATTTCCCTCCGCATCTTTGCGCCAATAATACGGATTTTTTTCCAAAACAACGCGCTGATTAGGAGTATAGCTCAGCATTCGATATTGACCGTTGCCGACTATTTTTTGAGGGTCAGTATCCGTGTTCCAAGTAGTCAGGAATTTAGGCTTGCCGTCTGCATCTGTATTTTCGACAGCTTCCTGTAAAATATGAGCTGGTAAAATTGGGATTCCCCCAGCATATCTAATAAATGGAGCAAAGGGTTCTGCAACGGAAAATTCAACGCGGCGGCTGTCAATTTTTTTAACTTTTGGGAATTGGCGACTCATGCCAACCCTCAGATTATCTTTCAAACCGCTAGGAATTTTGTCATTGAAATAAATCTTTTCATAGCTGAAGATAATGTCATCAGTAGTCATCGGTTCGCCGTCCGACCATTTCAATCCATCTCGCAGGGTGAAGACAATCTTTTTGCCATCTTTAGAAACTTCCCAGGACTCGGCTAAACCGGGTTCTAACTCCGATGTCAAGCCGTTTTCGTTGATCAATCCCTCGTACATATAGCCAAAAACGCTGTATGCAGATTGGTTTAGCGGGTAGTTAAAGGTACCCGGGCCGCTGGGGGTGGGAACGATGAGCCTGTTTACTAAGTTCGATCGGGCTGGAGTACACGCAGACAGAGTTATTGTGGCAATTGCCGCCAGTAAAATCGCCAGCCAGCGCAGTCTTGAATGTAGCATCATAGAAATTTTCATAATTTTTTAGTTTACCACCTGCGTGCAACTATGACTGAGATTGTAACCAACCGAGAAAGTCTTCAGTGCGCGAAAAATACTTTATCCCTACTTCCTCCAAAGCATATTTAACTTCGGGTAGTTTGCCAAATTCTTTGACGTTGCCACTTAGAAATGCTTTGGTTTCTGTGGGGCGCAAGCGGGCATGACTCAAGATACAGTGTAAAATCAAATTGTCTGTTGGGTCTTTTTCGATGATAGTTGTGTTTAAGCTGGCTTCGATAATCTCTGTATTTAATACAATCATTTCTGCATTTTGCGACAGCATATAAATTGCTTCACGCAAGCGAAATTGAATTTCATCTATTCGATTGCTATAGTAAATCAATGACTTTTCTAGGTGCAAAGATAGAGATGCGACCTGTTCAGATGTCACATCTCGCTTTGTTTCACTGATTTGACGCCCTAGCTGTTCCTTAAAATACTTTTGTCGCTTCAACTCGTCCTCTAAAGCCGACAGAGACTCCATATAACAAATGCTGGGTATAACCAACTGAACTGATGATGAGAAATCCCGCAGCAACATAATTGCTTCAGCCTCGCGCCCTGTAGCAATACTCATCAAAAAGTTGGTCTCGATATATAGAATTGCCACCTAATTTCACTCCGGATTTTGTTGTTCCACCTGCTAGCAGCGGCAGCAAACCGATTGCTGCTATCTGTTCAGACGCTGGGGGAATTTCTGAATTCCAGTGATAGGCCAAGTCATGCAGCCACGCTTCTACCAGCGTTTCAATCGTATGTCCAAATATCCCTTTGCTACCAAAGTCAGGCTGATAATAACGAAGTATTTCACCAGTGTTTAGAGAGCAAACAGGTTCAGATAAATTCACGCCGTCCCATTTGAAAATCCGAATTTGTTCGGTGTCAACAAACATCGCATAGGGAATGACTGTGCGTTGTTCGGATATCTTCGCTAACGCAGCTTTCATCCAAGATATCATGTAATCAGCAATCCTCTGCTTTGCTGCTGTTTCTTGAGCTTGAATAATTTTAACCTCGATTAGCACGACTACCCGATCGTCCTTATCCAATGCGATAATATCTGCGTCTATGGGTAACTCTAAATCCAAGGTTTCAGTTTGCATGGTTTTGGTCTTCCTAAAACGTAGATTAAAGTTCTATTTTAGCACTAACAAAACTACAGCATAGGCTGCAATTCCTTCTTCTCTCCCCACGGGGCCTAACTTTTCGTTTGTAGTAGCTTTGATGCCAATTTGGTCTGGTTTTAATTGTAGGACAGTAGAAAGCCGATCGCGCATTTGCTCAATATGCGGTTTCAGCTTGGGACGTTCTGCCACTACCACCGAATCAATATTGCCGATTTCCCAGCCTTTATCTAATATTAACTGATTGACTTGTGCCAGCAATACGAGACTATCAGCACCTTTCCATTTCGGGTCAGTGGGCGGGAAATAAAGACCGATATCTCCTAAGCTGAGAGCTCCAAGCATGGCATCCATGATAGCGTGGGTGAGCACGTCGGCGTCGCTGTGGCCGAGTAAGCCTAATTCGTGGGGAATGTGCACGCCGCCGAGGATGAGGGGGCGTTCTGGAACTAAGCAGTGAATGTCGTAGCCGTTGCCGATGCGGATGTTCATGTAAATTTAAGGTTTGGGAAAGTATAGCAAAAAACAATTATTTCATATTTGCGGGGAGATAGCTGAAAAAGTATGGTCTTGATTTACGGAATTTGCGGTAATAGTAGCAAAGACATACAGATGTCTGTTGGTCAGTCTGTCTTCGACAAAAAAGTTGTCTGGCATCTATCTTATAGCTGTCCTTATTGCGGGGAGGCAATCGCGTTAGATAATACTGATGCTATACCTAACGAAATGAGAAAATAAATTTTAGCAAAAGAAGGGAATTGGAACTTGATTGTATTGGAAGAATAACAACGTGCAACAGTTGTAACAAAAATCCTGCGTCAGGCTATGGAATTGTCATTAGCTGAAGCGATGAACTTAAAAAAGAAGATGCCTGGTTCTGTTTTTGTCGGAACTAAAGCTGAGATCGAGCGACTAAGACATCTTTTAGCGGCTGTTGGCTTGAAAGCTTCAATAAGCCAAACTGTAACTTAGTGCTGCCTGGGGAGTTCTATTAGCTTTAAAGTGCTAATCATCCCTGAAGCTCCAACTAATAACGGCTACATCCTCAAACCTTATTCTCCCCTCTCCTGCAACCACCGATCGTACAAATCCGATCGGCGCGATCGAGTTTTTTCTATCTGCTTTTCCCTCCGCCAACGGGCAATTTCCGCGTGATTCCCAGACAGCAAAACGTCGGGCACTTTCAATCCCCGAAAATCCGCCGGTCGAGTGTACTGCGGATAATCCAAAAGTCCGTCTTCAAAACTCTCAAACTTCAGCGAATCTTCCTTCGCGACAGTTCCCCGCAGCAATCGCAAAACCCCATTGATCAAAGCCAAAGCCGGAATTTCGCCCCCCGTGAGCACAAAATCCCCCAAAGACACCTCGCGAGTTACCAAATGCAGCACTCGATCGTCCACACCCTCATAATGACCGCAAATCAACACCAACTGATCGCGATCGGCCGCCAACTCCCGAAACATCGCCTGCTGCATCGGTTCCCCCTGGGGAGTCAGCAAAATCACCTCCCGCCTCGGCAAAACCGGCAGCGACTCCACCGCAGCAAAAATCGGTTCCGGCTTCATCAGCATCCCCACTCCGCCCCCGTAAGGCTCGTCATCGACTCGCTGGTGTTTGTCTGTGGTAAAATTGCGGGGATTGACAAAATTCACCTCAGCAATCTTTTTAGCTAAGGCTTTGCCCATCAGTCCCGACTCCAGGGGAGCCCGGAAAAATTCTGGAAATAAGGTAACTACGTCAAAGCGCACAATTATTGGAATTTATTGATACATCACCTCTAGTTTGACCCTTAGGGGGAGTTCAGTTTTCAGTAATTGCTTTATTCTTTATAATTTCTTATAATTTCTGAAAATTTTTGCAAGTTAAATTCTCTTCCTTTGTCGCCGGGCCCGTTTTGTACAACAATAAATCAGTTTTTCATGACAGCGACTGCAAGCAAATTTGCCGCCCAACAACTGCGGGATAGCGCGATCGGCGATCGCACCTCACTCGCACAAACAAAAATTTATTCTTAAAAAGCCCTATTGTACCCACAGCAACGGCAAAATTGAATTTCACATCCAACAGAGGAAGACACACCATGCAGCAGTTGACATCTCAAGCCCTTGAACACAATATTCCCCAGCGCACAAAAACCTCGATTATGGTCATCGGGGGAGCCGAAGACAAAGTTCACGGGCGAGAGATTTTGAACACCTTTTTTTGCCGTGCTGGGGGTGCAAGCGCGAGGCTGGCGATCGTTCCCTGCGCTTCGCGAGATCCCGAAGGCATTAGCAACCGCTACCGCACCATATTTGACGAAATGGGCGTTAGCGCCGTCAAAGTAGTGGACATCCGCGAACGCGAACAAGCCGAAAACCCTGTCTGGAAAGATTACTTAGAAGATTGTACGGGCGTATTCATCACAGGCGGCGACCAACTGAGGCTCTGCGGGCTGCTGGCGGACACCCCGCTGATGGAGAAAATTCGCAAAGAAGCTCTCGAAGGCAAGATTACCCTCGCCGGCACCAGTGCGGGTGCTGCGGTGATGGGATATCACATGATTGCAGGCGGCGGGAGTGGCGCGTCACCGAACCGCTCTTTAGTAGACATGGCAAATGGACTTAACATTATTCCCGAGCTCATCGTAGACCAGCATTTTCACAATCGCAACCGCATGGCTCGCTTGCTGTCGGCTGTGGCTTGCCATCCCGATCGCATCGCTATTGGTATTGACGAAGACACCTGCGCCTTGTTTGAGGGAGACGATACTATGAAAATTCTCGGTAAAGGCACTGTGACTATTGTTGATTCTCGGGAAAATTTTTATACCAATGAGTCGGTAGTAGGAGCGACAGAACCCTTAAGTCTCTTCAATATGCGCTTGCACGTTCTGTGTCACGGAGATTGTTACAATATGCCCCTAGGCAAACCAATGCCATCGGCAGCCTGTTCCGAGTCTGGCTGGCCCCCAGAATGCCGCACAGCCAACTAACGCAGAATTTCAGAGTTATTGATAAAGCAGAAATTATGCGACATTGCCACCAATAATGGATACAACAAAAGAATAGATTCCGAAGCAGCCACGGGCTGACGCCAGAAGGCAGAATCACAGAAAATTCTACCTTCGGGCTTTGAGTTTTTTCCTGCCGTTGACCTGTACTTGTTTTTCACCGATCGCTGGGGCATGAATTTTCAATTGGGTAGCCCATAACTGGAAATTCACTACCAAACTGTTCGCAGCGAACAGTCGATCGAGCAATCTAGATCGAAATTGAATAAATGCTCCAATTATCTATAAGATTTCGCGCCCCATACCCCTCTAACTACCATGAAAATACTTAAAATCCAGACCTTACGCGGCCCCAACTACTGGAGCATCCGACGCCACAAACTCGTCCTGATGCGTTTGGATTTAGAGGAGTGGGCGGATAAAACCACATCTGAAATTCCTGGCTTCTACGAAGGGTTGATCGCCGCGCTCCCGAGTTTGAACGAGCATCACTGTTCTCCAGGGCATCAGGGAGGCTTCCTGCAACGTGTCAGAGAAGGGACAATGATGGGACACGTAATCGAACACGTAGCCTTAGAACTTCAGCAAATGGCAGGAATGCCCGTCGGGTTCGGCCGCACCCGCGAGACTGCGACCCCAGGCATTTACCAAGTAGTAATCGAGTATCAACACGAACAAGCAGGTCGCTATGCCGCCCGGGCGGGCGTGCGGATGTGCCAGAGCATTGCCGATACAGGCACTTATCCAGCAGCAGAATTAGTCCAAGATTTGAGAGACCTGAGAGAATTTGCTGCGTCCGCAGCCCTGGGGCCGAGCACGGAAACACTGATCAAGGAAGCAGAAGCTCGCGGGATTCCTTGGATACAGTTGAGCGCCCGGTTTATGATTCAACTAGGCTACGGGGTTCACCAAAAACGGATTCAGGCAACTCTGAGCAACCGCACGGGAGTTTTGGGGGTAGAACTGGCCTGCGACAAGGAAGGTACCAAAAATATCCTCGGCAGCGCCGGGGTGCCGGTTCCCAGAGGGACGGTGATTAATTATTTGGACGAACTGCAAGGGGCGATCGAAGATGTCGGCGGTTATCCGATCGTCCTCAAACCCCTAGACGGGAACCACGGCCGCGGCATTACGATCGACATCAATTCCTGGGAAGCAGCAGAAGAAGCCTACGACTTAGCCAGCGCAGCCTCAAAAACAAAAAGCGTGATTGTCGAGCGCTATTACGTCGGCCGCGACCACAGAGTATTGGTAGTCAACGGGCAAGTCGTAGCAGTCGCAGAACGAGTGCCCGCTAACGTCGTGGGTAACGGCAGGTCTACAGTAGAACAGCTTATTGAAGAAGTAAACCGCGACCCGCAGCGGGGAGACGGACACGACAACGTGCTCACCCGGATCACGATCGACAAATTGTCCCTGGATTTGCTGCAAAAACAAGGATACGCGATCGACTCCGTAGTGCCCGCCGGCGAAAGAGTATTTTTGCGCGCGACAGCAAACTTGAGTACCGGTGGAATTGCAGTCGATCGCACCGACGAAATCCACCCGGAAAACGTCTGGCTGTTTTCCAGAGTCGCCAAAATAATCGGTTTGGACATCGCCGGCATTGACGTAGTAACTCCCGACATCTCCCAACCCCTGCGCGATGTCAACGGCGTCATCGTCGAAGTCAACGCAGCACCGGGTTTCAGAATGCACGTCGCCCCGAGTCAGGGTTTGCCCCGCAACGTCGCCGGCGCTGTCTTCGATATGCTTTTCCCCTCGCCTCAACCCAGCCGGGTGCCGATTTTAGCGGTAACGGGAACCAACGGCAAAACTACAACCACTCGCCTGCTTGCCCACATTGTCAAGCAGACAGGTCAGATTACCGGCTACACGACTACAGACGGCACTTACATCGGCGATTATTTAGTAGAAACCGGAGACAATACCGGGCCGCAGAGCGCTCAATTGATTTTGTCTGACCCCACGGTAGAAGTAGCGGTGCTGGAAACGGCTAGAGGCGGAATTTTGCGATCGGGCCTCGGCTTCGATCAGTGCGATGTCGGCGTCGTCTTGAACGTCGCGGCCGATCACTTGGGCATTGGCGACATCGACACCGTGGAACAACTTGCCAAACTCAAGAGCGTCCTCGTCGAGTCGGTAATGCCCAAAGGCTATGCAGTTTTGAATGCAGACGACCCGTTAGTAGCACAAATGGCGCAGCGTGTCAAGGCTCAAATTGCCTATTTTTCGATGAACCCGGACAACGAACTTGTTGCCAAACATACCGCAGCGGGCGGGCTGGCAGCGATTTACGAAAATGGTTACTTGTCAATCTTGAAAGGCGATTGGACGCTGAGAATTGAGCAGGCTGTGAACGTGCCGCTGACGATGGGCGGGCGCGCGCCGTTTATGATTGCCAATGCTTTAGCAGCTTGTTTGGCAGCCTTTGCCCAAGGATTGAAAATAGAAGATATTCGATCGGCTTTGTCAAGCTTCCAAGCATCGGTCGGTCAAACTCCCGGAAGGATGAACTTGTTTAATTTGGGCAGCTATCACGCTTTGGTCGACTACGCCCACAACCCCCACAGCTACAAAGCTTTGGGCAGTTTCGTCCTGAATTGGCCGGGACAGCGGATCGGGGTAGTCGGCGCCCCTGGAGACCGGCGAGATGAAGATTTTGTCACGCTGGGCAAACTTTCGGCCGAGATGTTCGATCGCATTATTGTCAAGGAAGATAGCGATCGACGCGGGCGAGAGCCAGGTACCGTGGCAAAGTTAATTTGCCAAGGGATTGAGGAGGCAATTTATGAGCAAACAGGAGACAAATCTCAAGTTGAATACGAGGTAATTCTCGACGAAACAACGGCTGTTAATAAGGTTTTAGATCGGCCTGCTGCCGGGAGTTTGGTAGTGATTTTACCTGAAAGTGTCAATAAAGCTTTGAGTTTAATTGAAGCCCGGAAACCGATTAAGGAATCTGTGGAAGTTCAAAATGGTTCAGATCCATCGAAGTCACAGGAAAGTTTAAAACCGACTGTGGTGAATCAAGGCTAAACTCTTAAGTCTCATTTAATTAATAGGTTGGGTTTAATTCTGTTAAACTCAACCTATTTGTTTGAAAATCTAGAATTAAAGAATTTCGTAATTTCCTTGTGATATCGTTTCCTGTTGCATCGGAATTAATATTACCCGAAATGAGGACACGGCAGTCCCGTGTCCCTACCCAAAATAATATTGTAGGGAAACGGCACTGCCGTCTCCTCTATATCATAAGGAGTGCAACCAGATTTGATATGATTAGTCCCAGAAAAAGCCAGCAGCAGGATTGAAGCATGAATGAAGCCGATCGCACGCGTGTCGAAACATTCATCACGCGCTGGGCAGGTTCTAGCGGTAACGAACGGGCAAACTACCAGTTGTTTTTTGCCGAAATGTGCGATGCCCTGGGAGTCGATCGCCCTTTTGATAAAGGCAGAATTCCCAACGATCCCTACTGCTTTGATAAAGATGTCAAAATCTTTCACCCCAGCGGGAAAGTGACTCCGGGGTTTGTTGATTTTTACAAAGCCGAGCATTTTTTAATAGAGGCAAAACAGGGCGGAACGACGGGTAAAAAAGGAACGGCAAAACGGGGAACCAATACCTATTTGCGAGAGATGGAAAAAGCGTTTGTGCAGGCGATCGCCTATACGCGCAGTCTCAGCAGCAAACCGCCGTTTTTGTTGACTTGCGATATTGGCGATCATTTTGAATTGTGGATGGGTTTTAGCGGCGATTACGGCGGCTATGGGGCGCGGCGAGAAATCGGGCTAATGGAGTTGCGGAAAGCCGATGTTTTCGATTTGTTTGTCGATATTTTTAGCAATCCCCAACAGCGCAATCCAGAGAAAATTGCAGCGCGGGTGACGCGGGAAGTAGCGGCGGATTTGGCAGAGTTGGCGAAGCGGATGGAGGCGAATGTCGATCCGCAGCAAGTCGCCCAGTTTTTGATGCGTTGTATTTTCACCATGTTTGCTGAGGATGTGGGGTTACTCAAAGAACATTTGTTTACGCAGGCGCTGGAAACGCGGTGGATTCTCAATCCGAAGACTTTTAAGCCGGAGGTAGAGGCGCTGTGGGAGGCGATGAATGAGGGGACGAGTTTTGGTTTTCATGGCAAATTGTTGCGGTTTAATGGCGGATTGTTTGCGGAGTCGCAGGCGTTTGCTTTGACAAAGGCGCAGTTGGAGGTATTGTTGCAGGCGGCGAAGCGGGATTGGTGCAATGTGGAACCGGCGATTTTTGGGACGTTGTTGGAAAGGGCGCTGGATTCGAGGGAACGGAGTAAGTTGGGGGCGCATTATACGCCGCGATCGTATGTGGAACGGTTGGTAAAACCCGTGGTGATGGAGCCTTTGGGCGATCGCTGGATTGCGGTACAAGCGGAGGTTAAACAGTTGCTCAACGCGGGGGAATCGGAACCGACTGCAAATCAAAGGAAAAAGGTGCAATCAGTTTTAGAGGCATTTCTGACCGAGTTACAAGGGGTAAAGATTCTCGATCCGGCCTGCGGATCGGGTAATTTCCTCTATGTCACGTTGGATTTGTTGAAGGGGTTGGAATCGGAGGTGTTGCGGCGCTTGGAGGATGTCACCGGATCGGCGCAGTTGCGGTTAGATATTGCTCAAGTTAATCCGAGTCAGTTTTTGGGAATTGAGATTAATCCTAGGGCGGCGGCGATCGCAGATTTGGTGATTTGGATTGGGTATTTGCAGTGGCATTTTCGGCGGTTTGGCGATATTCCGCCGATCGAACCTGTATTGCGCGAGTACAAAAATATTGAATGGGGGGATGCAGTGTTGGCCTATGACGGGATGGAACCGGATGTGGATGCGGCGGGGAAGGTGAGAACTCGCTGGGGCGGACGGATGATGAAAAGTCCGGTGACGGGGGAAGATATTCCCGATGCGACAAACCAAGTGACGATTTATCGGTATTTGAATCCGAGGGCGGCCGAGTGGCAGGAGGCGGATTATATTGTGTCTAATCCGCCGTTTATTGGGAACTTTAAAATGCGCGAAATTTTGGGGGATGGGTATGTAGAAGCATTGAGGAAAGTTTATAAAGATGTACCGGATACTGTTGATTTTGTGATGTACTGGTGGCACAAGGCAGCCGAATTAGTCAGAATAGGGAAGATTTATACATTTGGGCTGATTACGACAAATACACTTAGTCAAGTTCGACAAAGAAAAGTCGTAGAATATCATCAATCCCAAAATAATCCAATTCAGTTATTTTTTACTGTTCCCGATCATCCTTGGGTTGATGAAGGTGCATCAGTCAGAATTGCAATGACTGCTGGAGAACTCAAAAAAGCAGAAAATCTAGCCCAAAATATTAGGATGGGAACTGTAACTTCAACAGAGCTTGGAGAAACACCAGAAGACTCCGCAGAATCTCTCACAATTTCTTGGAAGAGTATTGGAAAGATATTTAGCAATCTTCAATCAGGATCGGATGTCGGCAGCACTCTTCCTTTGAATAGTAATGAAAAGTTATCTTGTCCGGGAGTCCAGTTATGTGGACCAGGATTCATTCTTGAATCAGAGAATGTTGAGAAAGTTGAAAATGAAGTGATTTTCTCATACTTACATGGTAGAGATTTTATGCAAACCTCTCGCAATGTAAAAGTCATAGATCTTTTTAACTTGAAGATTGAAGAAGTCCAACGAATGTATCCTAAAGCCTATCAGTGGGTACTAGAGAGAGTGAAACCTCAAAGAGAAACAAGCCGAGATAAAAGACTACGTGAAAATTGGTGGCTTTTTGAAAGACCGCGACCAGACCTTAGATCTGCTATCAAAGGATTGCAACGTTATATCGCTACGGTTGAGACGAGTAAGCATCGAGTTTTTGCTTTCCTTGATTCACAAGTTTTACCTGACAAAAGGTTGATTGCGATCGCCCTTGATGATGCTTATTTCTTGGGAGTTCTCTCTAGCAGAGTTCATGTTACTTGGTCGCTGGCAGCAGGTGGAACTTTGGAGGATCGTCCAATTTATTCCAAAACCGTTTGCTTCGACCCCTTCCCCTTCCCCGACCCAACCGACAACCAAAAACAAACCATCCGAGAACTCGGAGAACGCCTCGACAGCCACCGCAAACGAGTCCAAGCCACTCACCCCGAAATCACCATCACCGGGATGTACAACCTCCTCGAAAAACTCCGCCAAGGCGAACCCCTCGACGACAAAGACAAAGCCTTCAACCAAAAAGCCCTAGTCTCCACCCTCAAACAAATCCACGACGAACTCGATGCCGCCGTATTTGCTGCCTATGGTTGGGAACCCACCCTCACCGACGACCAAATCCTGGAAAACCTCGTCACCCTCAACGCCCAACGCGCCGAGGAAGAACGCAACGGACTCATTCGCTGGCTGCGCCCCGACTACCAAGCCCCCGGCGAAACCTACATCCAACCATCCCTTGCAGGTATCACCACCGAAACCGAAACCGCCATTACTCCCACGGAACAACAACCTTTCCCCAAAACCCTCAAAGAGCAACTTTGGGCCATCCGCGACTTATTCCGCACCCAAAGCGGCGAATGGACAGCCGCCCAAGTCACCGCCCATTTCAAAGGTGCCAATCGCAAACAAAAAGTCATTCTCGACTGTTTAGAAAGTCTGGAAGATTTGGGGATTTTGCTCAGTCATAATGAAGGTGGCATCACATTTTGGCATCTCGCAGAAGTTGGAAATGCCGGATAAGCTTGGCTTGGCAATTGTTATGTCCAATCCTCCAAAACCAGTCCTGGGACTTGTGCAAAATCTTGTCGATTTCGCGTCACTAAAATTGAGTTATTAACCAAAGCAATGGACGCAATCCGCAAATCTTGTGTCCCAATTCGTATTCCCTGACGGCGCAGCGCCAAATATTGCTCGCAAGCTGACTCGGTAAAATCCAGAACTAGAAAATCGTTGAGAAATTTAACAGCCGATCTCAAACCCACATAAGCCCAAGTTAAGCGTTGCTTCTGTCCGGGTTGCGAAGCTTGACGAATTGCATTGAACCAGCCCTGAATCAATTCCTCAACATTGATGACAGTAATAGCAACATCGCTAATATGGAGAGTTTCAAAACGTTGCAATATGAGTGGATTAGAGTGTTGCAAGAGTGTGAGATGGTCGGTATCGAGAATATATTGATTCATAGGGTCTCAGACTCAGGAAAATCGATATCAGCATTTCGATCTTGGCGATAGGTCTGAACATATTCCGTGACTTCATTCAACAACGGGTTACATCTCAAAAGAGGTGAAACATTCAACATCGGACGCGCCTCATACCAAGCAATCCGATCGTCAATTTCTGGCTGATTATCCAGATAAAAGCTAATCGCATCAAACACTTGAGCTGCCGTCACGAGTTGAAGTAACTTCTGTGGGATTTCTTCAGGCTTTATTCCTGATTTCCAAAACACCACAATATCCCGTACCGTAACTTGAGTGTCTGCAATAATCGGTTCCCCCTGCAAAACTTCAGGATTGCGGGTGACATAGCGAGAAAGGCTTGTAGATGATAGCGAACTGGTCATAACGACCTCATAAGACAATGTAAACCTGCCTTCATCTTAGCGTAGTGGACAGAAGATGCCTATTTAGTCAGCCACGAGGAAATGTTTGATGCTTATGCTGTTCAAAGATTATGGGCATAAAGTAGATTATTATCGCCAATGGCATTGACCCGATCGATTGTAAAAGAGTAAAATAAATTATAGAGTTACGCCCAAAAAGTTTCCAGGCCTCCCGAAGAAATCCTCCTACAATACTGGCGCGAACTTGCCCCCGCCGATCGCGCAAAAGTCCTTCAGTTTACCCAAGCTCTAGCGCTCAAATCTTCACCTGAATTTACCCCCAAAACACAACTCGGTCAAACCCTGTGGAAACTTCGCCAACGGGCGATAGCCAACGGTATGAAACTCCTCAATGAAGTTGAGTTAGAGCAAGAAATTGCCGATCGTCGAGGTGGCTACGTTGTCTGGTAAACTAACTTATCTGGAACTCTATTCCATTTGCAAATACTCCAACACCAGCAGCCGCAAATAGTCTAGCATTCGGATATAAGACCGCATTTGAAGATAGCCCGATCGCGTTTCAGCATAAAACTCAGCAATCGCAGAACGATCGAACACCCTAAGCTGATGTAAATTTGCGATCGCTTCCTCCCGGTTATCAACTCCCGCGCTAGCCTCAATCTGACTAGCATAACCGCGAATGCTAACTGTCACTAACTCAAGCTCCTCCAAAAACGATAAATCTTCTTCGGAACCAAGATACCTCTGAGATATCTCTTTGCGCTCGGATTTAGTGTTTTGATAATCAACCGTTAATTGTGCCAAAAGTAGGACAATAATATCTTTATTTATCATAGCTTTCTAGGCAAGAATCGGCTTTTAGGTTTTAACTACCGCCCACTGAGTCACCGGCGCAAGCGGTTTCCAACCCTGAAAAGAACCGATCGCCCCTACTCGCTGAATCCCAATTCTAATGAGTTCCCCACCATAACGATCGTGCCATTGCAAAACTTTAAACTCGCTCTCAACTGTGACCGCATTAACAACTAATCGGCCGCCTTCACCTAAAGCATTCCAGCAAGTTTCCAGCACAGCTTCTGCGGTGACACCGCCGCCGATGAAAATAGCATTCGGTTGATGCAAATTTGTCAGGGTTTCCGGCGCTTCTCCCGCGACAATTTGGAGTTCGGGAACGCCGAAAGTCGAGGCATTTTCAGCGATGTATTGCAATCGAGTCGGATCGCGTTCGATCGCGATCGCCCTGCACCGAGGATGACTCCGCATCCATTCGATCGCGATCGAGCCACAGCCCGCGCCCACATCCCACAGCAACTCACCCGGAATCGGTGCTAACGTTGACAGAGTAACGGCTCTAACCTCCCGCTTAGTAAGTTGTCCGTCGTGGCGATAAGCAGCATCCGGCAAACCGGCAGTTCGGGGAAGGATAAGAGTTTGTCGATCGGCTGCAACTGCGATCGCGATCGTGTTCAAATCCGCCAAATCCGCTGCATTCCAGGCTGCTGCTACCCCCTCGATCCGCCGTTCCGCTTCCGATCCCATCCGCTCGAACACCGTCATCAAACTGCTGCCAAACCCCCGCTGCGTCAACAATTGTGCCACCTTTCCCGGCGTGTGTCTGTCAGCGCTCAACACCAGCAAGCGCGCCCCCGGCGAGAAAGCAAGGGCGATCGATGCGATCGGGCGATTTGTCAAACTGAAAGTCTCAACATCCGCCAAAGCCCAGCCCAGACGGGCGCAAGCAAGACTAAAAGCCGATGCAGCGGGAATCACAGTCATTTCCGAAATAGGAATTTTGCGCGACAGCGTGACGCCAATACCGTGACACATCGGATCGCCGGTTGCGAGCACGCACACAGACTGTCCCCGGCGGCGGATGATTTGATCGACTGTCGCTTGGATCGGCGATGTCCAAAGCAATTGTTCGCGGGTGTCGTCGGTTGGTAGCATTGCTAGGTGACGGGCACCGCCGACAACGACTTGAGATCGAGAGAGGAGGGTAGAGGCGATCGCACTCAATCCCGATAATCCGTCTTCGCCAATCCCCACCACCGAAAGCCATTTGTGCATTGCGCCCTTACTACTAATTACTACTTATCGATTCTAAAGAATAATATCGGATTTCCATTCATAAATCTTTCTTCTACTTGCCTCATTCCGAGTCTTTCTGCGACTTTTTGCGACTCAATGTTTGGGCGATCGCAACTTGCGACAAGATAGTTAAAGCCAAGTTCATTAAAACCATACTCCAATATTTTGGTTGCAGCTTCAGTAGCGTAGCCTTTTTTAGTTGCTGTTGGCAGCAATGCGTAAACTAACTGGGGCTGTTCTTCTTCAAAAAAATACCACAAACCCACAAATCCAATGACTTCTTGCTCGGTGTTTGTCTCGATCGACCAAAGACCGAATTTCTTTTCTGAAAAAAGCTTTTGATTCTCGGCAAGCATTTCTTCTACTTGTTGCAGCGACCAGATTTCGCCGTCACACAGATATCTCCTGACATAGGAATCAGTGAAAATTCGGTGGAGCGTGTTGAGGTCGCTATCCAAAATCTGTTTCAAAACCAATCTCTGAGTTTCAAGTATCATGTCTGTTATTTTTTTAGGATAACTTACCTATATTATTCGATGTTTTTGTGCATCTATTATATTACCCTTGGCTTACCGTAATGTTATACTTAGCGATTCAAGTTTACAATACCTATTGCATAAAATTTTGGTAATTGCTCAACCCCCTTGACAAGAAGACGAGATAGACATTAGATAGAGAAATGGAAAAACTCCCCGACTTAAAG
>NZ_JAUBTQ010000087.1:0-19668 GCF_036702515.1 Microcoleus sp. BROC3 | reverse complement strand
TTTTTCCTCTTCCATATTTTCTTTTAGTAACTCAGCCATAGCTGAGTCAATTTATGCTGCTTAGTCTAAACACCAGTCAGTTAGATCCGGACGTGCGATTTTCACCGCATCCGGCTCCCGATGTTCTTGGCTTTCGCCTTTGCTCATGTGGATATAATCGTGGCAGATGAGAGTGAACCGCTAGAAGGTTGTTTATTTTCCAATTACTATGGTTACTGTCTACATGATGCAGATGTACCTTTTCATCGCCTAGAATTTTTAGACCACATTTCCCACATTTATGGTTTTGCCGTTTTAGAGCTTTAGAGGTTTCGCCGTTATAGAGCTTGCTGTTACGTTCACTCCAGTAGGCTATATCTCCGTCGTAGGGTGATTTCTCCCCTTTGACATTGACAAATTTGTTTTCGGAGTGGGGAACCGCTGGGAACGCTTTTTCTATCAATTTCTTGACAGTATAACGGTTCTGTTTCGCTTCCTTATTGAATACCTTGAAGGCTCTATTGTTGAGGAACCACAGCGAGAAGCGTGACCCATCTAACTTACAGTAGCGATGGTAATTTCTCCAGCCTCTAACTACAGGGGCTAATTTCTCAGCTTTGACCGTAGCACCATAATTCGAGTTGTTAACGATGTGTTTTACCGAATGACGGAATGCTTTAAAATTGTCCGCTGATGGAACGCATCTAAATTTCCCGTTGTTTTGCACTTTGAAATGCCAACCGAGGAAGTCAAACCCATCTGTCGTAGCCGTCAACTTAGTTTTCTTTTCACTAACCTTCATGCCTCGTTCTGCCAGAAATTCGCTGACTTTATCAAGTATTGCCTCCGCATCATCTTTGGGTTTTAGAATTAGTCGGGTAAAGGGATTACATCGCTGTAACCCCCTCCCCTCAAAACCGGACTTGTACCTTTCAGCACATCCGGCTTAAGCAAATTACTAGCTTCCACATGCTTCAGTCATTTTGCAGCATGAATCTGTTGATGACAGTAGAAGTGTAAGAATCGGAGATTTTTGTAGCTATTGCTCCCACCCTGTTGTTTTGGTTCAATGTGATGAACATGCAGTTCTTCCCCGTTGAATAGAGATTCTCCGCATTTAGGACAAATGCATCCTTGGTTCTGAGCAATCTTTTGTTTACTGGGAGTAAGAGATTTAGATTTAGCCTTCTCCCTGTCTTGCCAGTAGATTTTAAGATTTGGATCGTCAGGAGATGATCTGCCCTTCACCAGAATATGTCTTTCTATCCTGAACCAGCTAAATTTGAGCAAATGCATTCCTGTGGTTTTGTCACCAAATACCCATCGGTCGCTACGCTCTAAATTCAGCCTGCC
Source organism: Microcoleus sp. BROC3 (assembly GCF_036702515.1). NCBI lineage: Bacteria > Bacillati > Cyanobacteriota > Cyanophyceae > Oscillatoriales > Microcoleaceae > Microcoleus > Microcoleus sp. BROC3. The sequence continues at coordinate 18,336 of NZ_JAUBTQ010000087.1, read as the reverse complement.
CCAATACCGGCTTTGTCTCCAGTAACGGGGTTTTTTAGGGTGGGTGTGCTTGACATAGCGAACTGCCCGATGAAACATCCAACGGTCAAGACTATGAAAAATTTCACAAGACACTCCTGAACGGAAATAGTTCGCCCATCCTCGAATAATCGGGTTTAAGCGTTTAATAATTGCTAGAACATTCGACCCTCGCAAGGAGAGCCATTCCTTTCGCAACTTATTCCGTATTTTGCTTACCGATTCCTTGCTTGGCTTAATCAGCAGCTTCCAACCTGTTTTAGAGGTTTTTTCGGCTCTGTAGTGTCTGATGTTGAAGCCTAGAAAGTCGAATCCCTCACTCAGATGAACAATTTTGGTTTTCTGGACCGATAGCTCTAACCCTCTTTGTTGCAACCAACTTTTTAGGATTTCAATCACTTCTTCGGCATCTTCTTTAGACTCACAGAATGCTGCAAAATCGTCCGCATAACGAACGATTGCTCGCTTTCCAATAGACTGACCTCTGGAGTCGTATTTGACACCAATGGCTTCCTCCATTCCATGCAAGGCAATGTTAGCCAACAAGGGGGACACCACGCCGCCCTGGGGAGTTCCACTATCCGTTTCATGAAAAACTCCTTGTTCCATGTATCCTGCCTTGAGCCATTGTTTAATCAGTTCCCGACCAGGGACTTCACCAATTGCCTTGAGCAAGAATTCATGGCTGATATTGTCAAATGCGCCTTTGATGTCAGCATCTACGACCCATTTCTTCCGTTTATTTGGTCGAGCTAAGCCGAAGATCTTCTCAATGGCATCGTGACAACTTCTACCAGGGCGGAATCCGTAGCTGGTTCCCTCGAAATTTGCCTCCCATTCTGGTTCAAGAGCGTTCTTGACCATTGCTTGAAGACATCTGTCTTTGACAACAGGGATTCCCAGTGGGCGTTGTTTTCCATTTGCTTTCGGTATGTACACCCGACGCGCAGGTTTTACTCTCCAAAGGGTGAAAGCCGATAATTCATCGACCAATTTGCCTCTGGTTGTAGGAGTTTTCACCACTACTTTGTCAATTCCTGGCGTATTTCTACCTGCGTTCTGCTGTGTCACTCTGCGAACACTCATCAGAATGTTGGCATAGCTTCGTAGCATTAGCTTTTGAAGCGAACGTACCTTTTTATAGTTCCGTTCTGTGGTCGCCCGAAAGATTCTCTGTCTCAAATTCCTGACAGTCCGATTGATTTTGCGCCAGTTAATGGCGTTCCAATCGGTTTGCCCTTTGGTTCCGTTTGCTAAAGCCATGCTTTGCATCTAACTTGACCCTGAGTGAGAAATCATTACAGAAGTCTTTGGGTAATTCACCTGACCCACGTCAGCACCCTTTCAGGTTGGGTATTGCCCTATCCAGCAGGTTATGGATTTCCTTTGCCTTTCGGCTTACTGGCGTTCGCTTCTTGGGTCATCCCTGTCCCACTGGGGAATTCAGTCGTCCTTGCGGTTGACTTACTGGAAATCCAGACCCCATTGGGGTTACCACGTTCCACATGTTAGAGATGCAACTGAAGAGGGTGTCTCCTTTACTGCGGGGACGGGGTGTCCTCGAATTCGATTCATAAGACCGAATTCCGTGCCTCGGTTGGTAAGACCGAGGTTCATTGTCCCTTCATCACCGTATCAGCCATATTTCGATGACCAGACGTCACGCAGCCTCATCAGAGATTCACTTGCGTTCACCCATTCAGTCTTCCTCTTGCCCGGTTTGTCCAAATGGCTTGGACGCTCCTTAGACGTTACCTCCTTGCAAAAGACCCCACCGTTACCAGTGATGCCCTTGGAGATTGAGGATAGGTTTGGACACTAACCTAGAGAAGTCACCTCCTCACTCACAACATGCGACATCGTGTCGCGCTCACGAAGTCATCTGCATACCTGATTAATGTTGCTCCTGATTGATAACCAGAGTATTTCCCTTTCTTGACTATTGTCCTTCTGGGGAAAGCTTGCTTAATCCGGTGTTCCATCCCGTGGAGGGCAATATTTGCTAGTAGTGGGGAGATGACCCCACCCTGTGGAGTACCCTCAGATGTCTCGTAGTGCTGCATATTGTCCATCACTCCCGCTTTTAACCAGGCTCGTATTTGACGGCGGATGGTGGGGAATGTATTAAGTTTATTTAGCAGTGCTACATGGTCGATTTTGTCGAAACACTTGGAGATGTCGGCATCTAGCACGTATTTGGCTTTATACCTAATCTCGTTGAATATTGCTTCGATTGCATCATGACATGACCTTCCGGCTCTGAATCCATAACTATTGGGTTCAAATCGCGCTTCCCATTCAGGCTAAGCGTGCCATCTTGACGAGCGCTTGCAAGGCTCGGTCTTTCATTGTAGGTATACCTAGAGGTCGCTTCTCTTCCGTTCCCGGTTTTGGAATCCATACTCTCCGGGTCGGGCTGACCTTAGAACCAAGTTTTAAATTGTTTACTAACTTCAAACGAGCTGCTGGGGATAGGGATTTAATTCCATCCACTCCTGCTGTTTTTTTGCCAGTGTTATCTTGGGTAACTCTACGAACCGATAATGCTCTTGCTGACCAAGAATTCATCAACGTCTTTTGGAATCTGCGTAATGCCTTTACATCACCACGTTGAGAGGCTTGATAGATTCTCTTTTGGAGCTTGTAAACTCGCCGCTCTAGCTTGCGCCAGTTGATCGAGCGCCATTCCACCGTAGTCTTTAAACTCGTTTTAGACATTTATACTCCTTACTTGAGTCTCTATCTTCCAAAACATCGTGAGTCTGTCTGCATATCCTGAACATTACTTCAGGCTTTGGCTTTTGACTCAATCTTTCCTACTCGCAGCATCCGGTTAGCACCTACTCAGTCATCGCGATCTGACTGAGAGCTTACGAGAGGTTACTTCGTTTCTGATAGCCATTGATAGAGTTTTTAGAGTGGTACTATCCACCGGGTTTGGAGGAAGTGCTTGTTGGTCAACCAGGAATTGCCAACTCCCCATTATCCTTGCCCTGTTTGGGACTCCCAGCGTGTAAGCCTGATTCCGCTGGTTATTCATGACGATGGTTAAACGTACCTTCGTATGCCTACTCATGAACTCTTGCTTGGTGATTGCCAGATTAGGCTTCCAGCATTGACACCTTTCACCCCCGCTTCAGGGATTGATGGCTAGTCGCTACCCTGGGGGACACAGTTCAGAACTGCGCTCTGTGTGCTTTCACTCCTGCACCTGGAGGGTGGGACTTGAGCGGTTCTAGGATACTTTTCTCTCACCCACATGACTATCAGATTGTCAAGGTTCTTATGTTACTTGCGGGTAATCCTCTACCCATTTCAGGGCTAGTTTCTACCCAACGAATCGCACTCCTGTTCTAAATCCATAACTCGTAGCGTGGAAAGTGGCTTCGTGAGCTGGCTCGCTTCGCGTATTTTGCGAGGCATTGCCACGCTCTATCGGCGATAGTCGGTATCTTAAGGAGGCGGGTACTCCCATCCTTTTTAGGGATTGGTATTGAACGTAACTTCTGATGTTTCCAGTTGTTACTTTTGGCTCTGAGTTCTTCACTCAGGGCAAACCTTTCCTCAAATGTGAGTGAGGCTTGGACATCGATTCCCGCAGTCTTTTTGCCAGCATTTAGTTGAGTTACTTGACGTATCGCCAACATTCTTGCAGCCCGAGATTTCAGAATTAGCTTTTGAAGGGACTTCGCTTTCTGCTTGTCTCCAACTTGAATCGCTTTAAACACTCGTTTTTGTAGGCGAAATAAGTCCCTTCGGAATTTCTTCCAAGGTAACGTCTTCCAAGATTCACTAACATTGCTGCTGTGTCTAATCATGCTCTGCTCTAACTTATGTTTTCTGAACACCGAGCGACCAGTTACGGTCTGTCCTACCCGAACTAAGGGGGTTCCGCTGCTCGTCCAGCCTACGTCGGGGTTCGACTTCCCCTTGACCCTTAGTTCGTTTTTCTTCGTTCCCTCGGGCGTGATTGATTGTTCCTTTAGGTGGAGCCAATTTAACTACTGAATCCCCTAGACTCTTGCCGATATTAAGACAGATGATTCGGCGGGAATAATCTCCAGTGGAGTCGGGATTTTTGGTCTGTGACCCGCTCTAGATTAAGTTACTTTTCTAGGCTCTGTTTCACCGTTGGAACCCCCCATTAACGCCAAGTGTCACCCCACATTAGATGTCTGATTGCGTCCTGTTCCCAGCTTCACTCTCCAAGAATCGAGCTTGGTCGGTGTGGGCAGATAGGGAGTCATACCTGAGTCTGGCAGAAGGGACTTGCACCCTTATCAGACCGAGAGTTCAGCCTTGTGGCTGGAAACGCTATGTACGGACTGATTACCGTGATTCACGTTTCAACGAATCGCACTACCTCAATCTATTGTTCATGTGTTCCGGGATTGGTAGCCCTGGCACTCTGGCAGAAGTATGGAGAGGATATCGAGGCGACGCAAGAGCACCTCAATTAATTGGTGATGATGAAATTATTCAGGCTTTCCCTCTTCCACCCCTCAGAGGCTCCACTTTCCGGTGGGCAGGTGGCAAAGGTTTCCAGCGTCCATTTGAATTGGCAACTTTGCGGCTGCGTAATATGGGAGAAGTGCTGAGTAATTGGAAAACCTATGTTCCAAATGCTGCTTATCTCACTCAACGAGGCGCAACTTTCTTGTTTAATGCTCGGGGAGATTTAATCTACGAACATCGAGATCGCGCCATCCTTGGTTTCGCTGCTGATATGAGCAATCCCCTGACATTTCTCTCAGAAATGGTGGCTGATGGAGACTCGCTGGGGCATGGCGATATGCACTAACTACCATACTTATAATGTGGTGCTGGCAGGGGGTAAGAGCGGCCGATAGCGAATGGGCATGGGCTTACGGATAGGGGGATTCATGCGACTGTACTCAATCCCATCATTGCTGCTGGCAATTTCTTGCTTACCATATTCATCCTGTTCCAGCAGCTCCCAACGGGAGCACCTCTCCTTTCCAATTGAACTCTACCCAACCATGTCGCCCCGGTTCTTCCCGCCCTTGTCCGTCAACTAGCAAATGCACAAAGTAAAGTTGATTGGTTGGCTCAAGACCACCAAGAAACCAGTTATCGTCAATCTCCGCCTTGACGTTAGCTTCATCCAATTGAATGCCAACTTGTGAAAACGTAGCCATCGCCATTTGCCTTAAAGTTGCCTGATCCATTTCCTTTGCCTCCTGATTAAGAGATGCCGTGAGCAGCACTCAGGCTGTGAACTTCCTCACCCCTAACATTACTAAAAACCCAAACCCAAACCCCAACCCGCCCTGTCCTGCCCTTGCCTCCCCGAATGCGATATCTTTTAGACCTAGATGAGGCGGTATTCTGAGTAATGGCAACAAAATATCTCGCCATACTAGAGAGAGATGAGCGTTTACAATTATTATGCCTAAACCAAAGAGGTATCCCGATAATTGGTCTGAGATTGCGCTATCAATCAAGGAAAATGCGGGGTGGCGCTGCGCTAAGTGCCGCCAACAGTGCCTCAGACCCGGTAAACAAAGCGGTTTAACTAAATCCGAACGGTGTGCTTTGACTTTGACGGTGCACCACCGCAATCGGATACCAGAGGACAATCGTCTCGAAAACTTAGTCGCCCTGTGTACTGCGTGCCATCTTTCGTACCACAATAGGGGTCAGTCTAACGTATCACCTGGGCAGTTATCTCTGTTCCCTGATGATGGTATTGATTGGGAGCTCATCGCTTCTTTTGAGGAATAGGGACGGGACAATTGATTTGAGCCGAATCCGCTGCCATCCGCTTCATTAATTTGAGAGCGGCTAGGCAATCTCAAGAGAGCTCGGTGGTTTCCATTGAGGGGAAAATACTGATAATCTTTATAATATTTGATAACTTTCAGGTTCGCGCCCTTAAAAAGATGAAGAGGCGTGTCTATTGACCGCCTCATAACATCTTTGAAGAATCACCTCGGCTTCAATCAGGGAAGTAAATCAATCTAGGTGTTGGTCAATTAGGGCAATCAGTTGAGCGATCGCCTTCTGTTCTTCTAAGAGCAATTCCTTAAGCTGGCGCATCTGCTCTTGGTTCGGGGGACGGTGTACCAAATCATCAACGAAGTCAAGCAAAGGGGACTTTCTAAAAGGTCTACTCAAAGCAGCTTCATCTCGCAAGCGCTTGGTTCGCTCTAGCTTTGACCGTTGCAATCGGTTTTTAGCCTGACGGCGTGCGATAAGTCCGTCAAGTCTTTGACATCCGTTGCCAGTCGTCTTCATCTCCATACATCTGTTTCACTTGTTGTTTCAACTCGGTTAGCTGTTCGGTAAGACTTGCCACCTGATCTTCAATAGCATCTGTTTTATCTTCCTGGATTTCCAGAGAAATCTCTACAGATTCAACATATTCCGTTAACTGTTGTATTGGATCGGGTTGGGGCGTATCACCGTTAGGCCCGTTGCCGTTGGTCATAGTCATGCCTCACTCGTGTCTGATAGAAGAAACTGGCGATCGCTTTTGATACAGATAAAACTATCGCCAGCGTCGCCGAAGAAGTTGTTACTAAGTTATTACCAAGTTTGATGCCAATTAGTTAGTTGGATTCAAGGGGATTCGCTTAGTAACAATGCTCATAAATTCACCCTCACTTGGAGCAGGCATAAGGAAACTCCATTCACTGATATGAGCGAACTGTAGCTTTTAAAGCCAGCGAATCGTGTAAGTAACCCCGTAGCTCGATCCAAAAACCATTACCCTTACCCGTTCACAGCCATCAGATTGAGCTGGCAAACTATTGGCATCCCTGATAATCGACGGTAAAGTATCGTCTGGACTAGGCACAAAATCCAGATTTTGCGAATAAACTACTTGTGGCCTGAAACTTGGTGTCCTTGCCAGCCTAATATCAAAGTTTGTTGTCATCATTGGAGCCTCCTACTCGTTCTAGGGGATTAGTCGCGTGGAAGGTGTTCCAGATATTCTGGGTGGCGTGATTAGTTCTAGGTTGGACAAGTGGCGCATCAAAAAAAACTCAACCCACTAACGTGACTAAAAGAGAATTTTTAGATGCCATCTTCTATCAACTCAAGAATTAATCGTTCCTCCCGTCGCCCGGTGTAGGTGCTGTCGGTGCGTTGGAGTCGCTTGCTATTCGCTTTTCCCAGTGCGCTTGCTAGTTGGTTTTGTTCGACACGATCAAGAACTCGCACTGTGGGAAACCAAAGCTGCAAGTGGGATAAGTCGCTGTTGACAGTGCCGGAGTACGCTCTTGACGGGTCGCTCTCCAAACAAACCAAGGTTCGTAAAGCGTAGAGTTCATCCAAGTTGAGCCCGTCCAATCGGTTGATTAAGGATTCGATTGAATATTTTCGGAGTGCTGTGTAGGTCGCCACGGCTTGTTCCTCCAGTTGCCACCAACTCATCATGTTGGCTCGTTCGGTGGCACACAAAATCTCGTGTTTCCGAACGCACAGGTAAATCGGTTGTCCCTCTTCCTGTATCAAATTATCTCGGTCATCGAGCAGGCGACCCATGACGGTTTCAGGGCGAACGTCGGTCACTTCCATGCGCCCCATTGTGGTGGTGACGCGGGGATTGGGTATTTCTACAAAGCTTGGTTGGGCGGGTTGCGATGGCTGCCCGTAATCTGCGAACATAGAGGAAATCTCCATTTATTTGTGAGTGCCAAACCCCGCCCCAGAAGATTTCCAGTCAGAGGGGGCGGGGTTTGGTTTGGTTTTTTTGTCAGCCCGCGAACGCCAATCTGCGAAAGTTTTGCGGGCGTTGGGTTTAAGGCGCTTTTGAGTTAGTGCGCGGGCATTCCCTTGCGGGAGTTTACGGATGACCGTTTTACGCTCTTGGCTAGCTCTGCGTGCGTCTATGAGGGTTAGTATAATCTATAAGTTGCGAAGTAGCAACTTCGCACTACGAATAAGTTGCAACCCAAACTGCGTCGGAGCCTTATGAAACAATGGAGAGAGAAGTTGCGAAGTTTAGTTTTAGCTACTGTGCCAGCAAAAAAAGAAGACCCAGGTTACGCCGCCCTTCGGGGTCACATACCAAAAAGCCTATATAAACGGTTTAAAATGTTTTGCCTTGAACGTGGTGTGGACAACAGCCAAGGTCTAGAAGACTTGATAAATGAGTATTTTGAGTTGAAAGATAAGCAAGAACAGGAGGCTTCCATCCCAAAAACGGCAGAGAGCAATACGTTCAACAGTAGTGGTTGAGGAATTGCCGGTCTACGTTTCCCCCTCTTGGGCTACCAAAAGCAAGCAGGGCAAAGGAACCAAGAGAGCTAGTTGATGTCTAATCGTTGTCTAGCAATAGAGAAACTTTGGCACTACCCTCAAAACCAACAAATAAGCTAAAAGCTTTAGCTGACAAAGGTTTTAGGTACGATCTGGCGTTTCAAACTTTTTGGATTTAAAGACCCTCAAACGCTTACTGGGAGAAACTGGAGGCATTTCAAACTTGGAGCTACGAAAACGGTTGCTTTAACAGGTTGCACTCTCTTGCCCTCCATAGGTTATAAGCCTTGCAGCCCGGATGTTTAACAGGTTGCACAACCATCGGTAAGTAGGGTGGAAGACCAATGAAATAGACAACTATCTAGCAAAGGAGAAAATTCTACTGACCGAATCAGTTAGAGCCGTCCAAACCGGGCGTGCAAATAGGTTCTCTCACCGTCGATGGGTTCATGCTGCCGTCCGGGCAGTTACCGGATGAGCCAGACACAGGCGGCTGAGTGTATTGGAGGTGACCCAGTTTACGCCATAAAATTTTTAGGTTCTAAGGAGGGTAAAGCCATACTGGGTGAGAATTTTACGCCATAAACTTTTGAACCCACTTTCCGCACCCTCCACTGTCACAATCGGTTTTTGTGGAATTTTGTGAACCAAAATAGTCACTTTTTATACACGCAAGTGGGAAATTGGACTTGCGATCGCCAGTTCAATTTCGCCAAACTCCGAAAATTCGTAGTGTGACAGTTCAGGGTGCGGAATGTGGGATACATATAGGCTTTTCCTGAATTTGCCAACAGTGTCTTTTAAACATCACCTGTTAATCAAACAACCAGATCAACCCTATTCAGTTGATTAATTCTTTGACCAAGGCTGCACCCTTAGTTAAATCAGCTGCACCTAACACTACTACCCGCCAAGGCGGATTATCATTGGTAAGCCGATCGCGAATCAAGCGATCGCGTCTCCGATTCACGCCTTTATGAAATGCTGCCCCATCAATATAAATTGCCAATCTTCGTTCTGGTACAGCAAAATCAGCAATAGAAATTGGGTTATTAGCTGGCACGGGAACTTGTTTTTCTGGTTGAAATCCGTGTTGTTCAAATAAGCGTAAAAACTTTAGTTCTAAAGGCGAACCCACCCCCGCATTATATGCTTCTAACCAAGGAAGCGGATCGTCAAGGTCGCCAGTTTCTAAGGGACGAGTAACCGGGGGTGATTGTGCTAATTGTTCTAATGCGGGGATTACTTGCAGCCAGTTTAGTAGTTCGTGATAGCGTTGATTTTGATAAGATTTTAGGCAACGATAACAGGCTGTTTCGCAATTAGGATGATCTAAATGAGCGATCGCCTCTTTCGCCACTTGATCGAACTCAGTAGCAATGCGACGCAGATAACCACTTCCACCTAAACTCGGATCGATAAATGTTAACGATACTAGACCGTAACGTTTTCCGCCATTATTAACTTGCCACATTCCCTCAAACTCAAAATCAACCTCCGAACCGTCTAGCATATATAGATGCTGCATTCCAGCTTTCAGTGCATAGCCTAGAGATAATCCCCAAGACTGGAAATCCTCTTTTGGCATAGAACTGGGAACGGGTAACACTAGCCGTAATACTTCTGCTTTACTAGAAGTAGCGATCGCTAATGGTTGCGGTGACTTCCCAGCTTGCGGACATTTATCTGCATGACCAAAGGGATCATCTTGATCGGATTTGCGTGTTTTTCGCCGTCCTTGCGTGGTATTTTGCCGATCAGGATTTTCTAGAATTCGTCCACAATCGCTACAAAGTAGATATCCCTTCACCTCGTTGTGTAGTAGAGGAATACCATCAGTACGTTCTTTGTCAGTAGGAGGTAAACCTTCATTAATCCAGCGAACTTCCTCATCCCGACTTAGGCGCAGTCCCCATCCTGGGGTGACAGTCCACCTTGCTATTACTTGTCCGTTCCATTGGGGATGAGTTTTTACTAAATTGCGCGTAGCATAGCGTTCTTCTTCATCGAGAATTGGACTTTCGTCCCGTCGTGCTAAAAATCCGGCAAATTCACCCGCCGGGAATGACTTTCCTGGCGCATTATTTCTGCAACGGGGACAAGAAGGTTCGTTGGCATCAAATCGTAACTCGCAAGTATTACATAATCGATACAACCAAGTAGCACTTTCGGTTCTAGGATTCCAAGGTGAAGCGTTATCCAAACCGATGACTTTCCAGCGTTTGGTACGGGCGAAAACTTGAGCATTGGGCTGAAATTGAGCAATACCGAAGCGACGGGCTACGCTGATGGGGTCATCTTCTCGTTCGTCGCCCAACAATCGCAGTGCTGCGGGTTGGGTAGGAAATTCGTAACCGGGAAGGATGCCAAATTCGGCGAAACGGCGTAAGGGATACCCACCAGAACGATCGTCTGCTTCATTAGCATTGCGTTTTTTGTCGGTTTCAATCCCTAAAATTCGGGCTATTAATTGGGCGGCGCGGGTGCCAGCGCGTTCTCCTTGTAGTTCGGCGGAGTAGGTATTGAGGGCGGTTCGTAGTTCTTTGACTTGTCGGGCGGTGCGGTTAATGACATCTTGAATACGTGATGCTAAGGTTTTTAAATGCTCACGCAATTGCGTTTCACTCAGTCCCGCTTCATTTAAGACTGTTTCTTCCCAAGCTTCTTGTGCTAGAGTAACAGCCCGATCGCATTGTGCCTCCACACCAGCAATTAAAGCATCCACCGCTTCTGTTTTAATGTCACCTTGCGCGGAAACGTATTCAACCATTTTGCCAGCTAAACCCGGTTCGGCTGCACCAAATGCGATCGCATTTAAATGCCGGAAAATTACATCTCGGTTGCCCAATGCTAAAGCCGGTGCAGGTACTTCCCCAGCTATCATTTCTGTGGGTTTATCGTAAAAATATTGATCGTGGGGTGTATTGCGTGCATAACTGACGACTAAACCAATGCGGGTACGCCGTCCTGCACGTCCTCCCCGTTGAGCATAATTATCGGGGCGAGGTGGTACATTTCGGAGGATAACTGCATCTAACCCACCAACATCAATGCCCATTTCTAAAGTAGGAGAACAAGCTAATAAATTAACTTTTGATTCTGTTGCTGGTGCTTTAAAATCCTCTTCAAGTTCTACTCTAACATCGTTAGGAACTTGGGCAGTATGTTCTCCAGCTTCTAAAGGAACAAAATTATTGGCAAGAATCCGTTTTACATTGCGATTTTCTAACACTTCTGATTCTGACCAATGTTTTAAATTACCGTGACAATAAGAACAAGGTAAACTTTTTTTTGCTCCTAACTTATGAGCGGAACAAACTTCACAACGGTAGCGTTGTTGTGCGGTGGCTAAATGCAGATGAACTACTTCCGCATTCACTTGTAAAAGATTTATTTTTTCTCTAGCACCGTATAATTCTGAAGCGACTAAGAAACTACCATTTTGCAACCACGCTAACAGTTCTACCATCTGTTCCTCTGTTGGTTCAATGCCACCACAGCGAGTTAGTAAGTGTTTAAGAATGCGCTCTAAACTGGGCGCTCTCCCACCTGCTTTTGGTTTACGCCAAGGGTTATGTAGTTTAATCCCATAAGGTATGGTGGCACTATCTAAATAAGGGACAGGTTGTTCACTTAAAAAAGCATAACCTTGGGGTTGTTTCATCCGTCGTTCCCATTCAGCGGCTTTTGTGTAGCTGGGAGAACTGGGATGTTGAGGATGATAACGTAGTAATTCGCGAGAAAGACAGCCGCGAATGCGGATTTCATCTAACAAACAACGAGAAATATATTCTAAAATCTCCTGAGAAATACCTAAAATTTTGGCAATTTCTAACCCGTTAGTTTGCACGTATTCATCTAAATGGTGATATTTAACTTGCACTAAGCCCAAGTTCATTAATGTGGCACGATATCCAGCGTTTACTGCTAATTCATCAAGCAAAGGTGCTTCTTCCCAAACACGAATTCTGTGTTTTGTTTCATCATTTAGAAAGACGGTGGGGTTAGCTGGGACGTATTTGTTATCATGTTCTTTCCCGCCCATATCTCCCAGCAATTCTACCACTCGCTGTAAGGAAAGTGAACCATCTTTCTGTTCTTTTAAAATTTGTATCACCCGTCGCCGCATTCGATCGTACCGACTGGTAAAAACAATAAATCTTGCTTGGTGGGCGGCATCTTGACGGCTATCGCTGAAAACTAACAAGCGTTCTTTGCCATCATGGTTAGGTTGGTTAGAGTTGGCTTGGGCTAAGGCTTCTACTAATCCTTCACTCAGCACTTTTACGGCGGCTGAAGTTCCCAATGCTACGGGGGTAATAACATTTCGGCTTCCGGCTGTACCGCCACAACAAAGGCAACGGGTACGGGCGGGGGCGAGGGTGACTTGCCAAGGGTAGTCTTTGGAGTTGGTACTGAAGGAGAGAGTCGAGGTATCAAAGGAACCTTGCAGAACGGGGCGTTTTTTGATTTGTTTGGTTTGTTTTTGGCTACCTTTGCGAGTAGTACGGGGTTGGGGTTGGGGTTCTTCTTCGCTGTCTTCCTCGGTATCTGCTGGCATATCAAACCGACTGGGGTCGTAGAGCATCCATTCTGAGCTATCATCAGGAACAGCGGAAGGTTGTAGGGGTTGAGAAGTGGGTTCGCCAGTAAAGCGTAGGTAGTCAGCGCCGCAGTTACGACATAGATATAAAGGTGCTGTTTGATGTCCGCATTGACAGCGTTCTTCGCCCATTGGGTAAAGTTTGCCGCAGGTGGGTTTAATACAACGGTGAAATTGCCACCCGCCTCGAATTAAGCGATGGGCGCGAAGTTGCAATGCGCTGGGGGTGCCTTCTGGTAAGGCTGCACCAACTAGCAGGGCGGTTTCTACTTCGCTTCTTAGTTCGCTATCGTTACATTGAGAGCGTTCTTTAATTTCTGCTTTGACTTTTTCGACTATTTGTGATATTGATAAGGGCGATCGCATTAGCCAGCGATTTAAGTCCCACAGCAAGCGGGCGTGATTTACGGCAACTTCTAAGGGCGTGTCTGGGGGTTGGTTGCCTAATGCACAGAGGGTTTGTCTAACCGCTTCGGGGTTGGTGAGGTCGAAGTCTTTTATCGTGATAGGTTGAGGAGAATAGATAGCGGTTTCGGGAGTTTGAATATCTTGCAGTTCTTCACCAATGACTCGAATTGTATTTTTACTAGCGCCTGTTAGTTTACTGAAGAAATTTTGAACAGCTCCATCTCGTAGTTGAATTCTTTCTTCTTGGGTGTATTGTTCTTCAGCAACACTTTTAATTGTGGCGGAAGTACCGACGGGAATTAGTTGAGGATAGCGACGGGTTTGAATATCGGGAGAAATGTTAGTAAGATCATCTTGTTTGGCATTAGTTAAATGGGCTTTTAATCGCCGCACGAGTAAGGCGATATTGCTGCCTAGTGTTCCCCGATAAGTATGAACTTCATCTAAAACTAAAAAGTGGCAACGATGGTTTGCAAAAATTGCTTCTCTATCGGCTGGACGAACTAGCAGATATTCCAGCATCATGTAATTAGTTAAAAGAATATGAGGCGGATTTTTCCGAAGTTCTTCCCGTTCTGCTTGTTTCGTGCCTCTGTCGTATTTTCTCACCGATATTGCACCTTGCCAACCGGATTTTTGCAGGAAATCATTAATCCGCAATTCTTGGTCATTGGCAAGGGCGTTCATCGGATAAACTAAGATGGCGGTTAATCCCGATTTTTTGAATTGAATCGAGTCTTCTATGGCATTTTGAATGACTGGTAGTAGGAAAGATTCAGTTTTACCGCTACCTGTTCCGGTGGTAACAACTAAGGGGGAAGCGTTAGCACCTAAAAGATGAGAAATTGCTTGACTTTGGTGCAAGTAAGCATATTCGCTTTTTGTCCTTTTTTTCATGACTGTTGCCAATTGGGAATCAATTGGTAAATCATGCCATCTAGCACCGTCTTTGAAGGGGCGATGGGCTTGATAAAAGGGTTCTTGGGCTAAGAATAAGGGTGTATCTAATTCTCTTTCTAATGCTGCTTTTAGTTGGGGGTCTTTAGCCCGAAACTCGGTTTTAAGATAATCTTTGTATTCTTCTGTTACTTGGTCAAGAATGCGAATAGGATGGAGAGGTTGATGTTGGGTAATAGTTAATGAGAAATTACTGATAGAGGGTTCATTTTCCTCTGTATAGGCTTTTTCAGAATCTATGTTGTTAGGTTCTTCTTTTCCAAGTCTTTGATTAACATATTGGAAAAAGTGAGATTCTAAGGAGTCGCTGAGAGTGGAAGCATCGATAATTTCTCTTAGTTGGGCAAAATCCCAAGTTTCGGGAATTCTCGAAAATAGCAAATCGAGTTGGCTAGGGGAAACTATATCAACTCCCGTACAATCTAAAATTGCCATTTTTTGGCTGAGAAAGATGCTAGTAGCAACTAGGGAATCGTCGCCTTTCTCTAGGATTTCTTGCAATTTAAAATTAGAGCTCATAATTTGTTTAAATCAGTTACTATAGGGCAATTTCTTGTAATTCTTCATCTCCAACATAGATTTCTGCATAGAGTTCAGCAGATTCTTGCAAATTGTCTGACTCCAATTCTAACTAGAATCGCTGAATGGCAGATATGACGAGATCGTTGGGTGTTCTAAATTCATATTCTTCGTAATTCTTAAGGAATTTGATTTGAGATTCATCTAGCTTTTAGGTTTGTTCTTTCATTTCTTCTTTCTCCTTGATTTAGGTTTTTCAGTTGGGGGTGCAGTAAGTTGAAAAGTGCCATCATCGGTAGAAACTGCATATACTTCTGGGGTGGGTAACTCTATCACGGGTTTTGGTAGATTTTCGTTCAGGGGAATATCCCAATAGGGGTCATATTTTTGGGTGAATGCTTCTAGTCCGATGTTTTGCAGTTCGTCAAAGCAAGCGAGGCAGAGTTGGGGTGCTTTGGGGTAACTTTTGTGGCTGAATGTTGATAGGATGTGGGCGTATTGTTCGCGATTGAGTCCGTAAGCATCAGCGATAACTGCATCAATAGCGGTGCGTATTTGCCATCTTTCGTCATCAGTTGATAAAACTGGGAAAGTTAATTTAGATTTCAGGTTTCGGGTTTCAGGTGTCAGGTGTTTTGTTCCTGAAACCTGATCTCTGATGCCTAACACCTCTTCATATTCGCGCCATTCATTACCAAGTTGTTCTCGCCAGAGGGGTAAGTAACCAGTATGGTTACAGGTAAGGCGAAGGGCAGAATGAGAGAGGAAAGTATAAAGTATTAAGGCTTTAATGTAAGGTAAAGCAACACGGTTAAGGATGAAAAGATTAACATTAGCAGATACAAGTTGGCGTGTAACCCAATCTGTTGTAAAGCTTGAGCAAATTGCTGAAATAACTAACGCATTCACAACTGGACGAGTACTTGATGCCTGTTCTGCATAGACACTATCACTAGAAAGCCATATCGTAGGCAGTAAACAAGCTACTAGAGTTCTTTCATCTGTAGATCTTGCTATTTTTCGGAAAGCTAATCTATGAAATTGTGCAGAAATTTTCCATATAATACGTTCTTTTATGTGAGATAAGGAAAGTAGAAAGTTTGGATTTAACTCCCATCGATCATCATATTGATGAAAAGTTTTACCTTCATGTAGTACGAGATAACCCATTTCTAACAGTTGTTTGGCTACATCTGGATCGCGTGGATCTTTGCCTTTTGGTAAAATTTCAGAAGTGGGTGTGAAGCGCCAAGCATCATCGGTCATATTCAGTTCACGACCTAGTTTAATGCCTAAGCGATCGCAAACTTTCCCAAAAGGTTCACCATTAGCAAAACAAACTTTAGCAACTTCCAAATCTTTTTCTGACTGCAACTCTAGCAAGCTAAGATAATCACCGCCTGTTTTTTGAACAAAATCAAGATTATAATCAAGCGGTGGACGTTCTTTTTTGTCACGAAACAGCCATTCATCATCATGAAGATAGAAAGCACAAGGAAAGTTTTTTGTACTTCCTTGGCGTGATGCAATAATAGCAGCAAACTTAAAACGAGAGTCAATTTCAAATAATTTTCGCCTATTTTCAAATGAGTAACAGCATTTTAGTTCCATATTTTCTAAATAAAGCTGCCTGATTCCTGTGGCACCTTCATTAGCATGAAAGGCAGAGGGAACCACAACACCTGTTAATCCTAATGGTTTTAGTAATTGTGCATTTCGTTCCATAAAAGCACGAAAAACATCTTGCTTTCCAATAGTCTTGTCACCATTAACTATTGCTATTTGATATTTATAGATCGATTTAATAACCCGTTCATCACTCCTAAACCCTGCTATATAATTTTCATGCGCCTCAGTAATTTCAGGATTAGCTTTTAGTTTCTTTTCAATTTCCGTTCTTTCTCGCTTTGTTGGTGCTTCTAAAATATTGAAATCATAAGCAGCAAAAAACTCTTTATCTGCTGGTAACATCCTATCCCAAGGCGGATTACCCAAAACCACATCAAAACCCTGCCTATTCTCTAAATTCCAACTCGGATAAAACACCTCAGCAAACGTCAAATCATAAGACAAAGCTGGCACACATTCACCCGACACCAAAACCGCCAACAAATCATCACACTTAGATGGTACACTTTCCACGCCCAAACCCCGCGCAATCATTGCCAAAAGCTTTGATTTTTTAGGGTTTAATTGTTCCGCATCCGAACTTTCTAAAACCTGATACCCAAAACCCGAAACCTGCCCTAAATCTTCTGGTAAATCTCCCGTTGTTCCCACCGTTTGCACTAAGCGAGAATAAGCAAGATCGTCACACTTATCCTTACCCAACATTACTCCACCAGCCCATGCAGACGCTACAATTTTAAAAGGAGCTAAAGCCCGATCTAACCTTGCCTTTGCTGCTTCCTTCGCCAGAATTTCGGAAATATTTACCCCGATACTTGCTTCCAAATCTTGGACGTGCTTTAATGCGTCACTAATCGCTTCTCTAAACTGTTGATTCACCCCTTGCCAAATTAGCTTTTGTACATCATCTTGTGAACCTGGTTCCTTCAGTAAATGCTCAAAAAATGGCCCCGTTAAAGAATCTCCCACTACCAAACGGTGATCTAAAAAAGTCAAAGGCAACCCTTCACCATGAGACTCTAACCAAAGGGATAACTTCGCCAATTCCACCGCTAAGGGGTTCTTATCCACACCATAAAGACAGTGCACCGCTACTAACCGCCGACACAAAGCGATCGCCTCAGTTTGAGAATAACCAGTTTCCTCTTTTTCCGGTGCAGAAGAAGGCAAATATTTCAACAATTTATCATCAGGATCGGGTAAATCTATCACCCGTTGACGGTAGAGTTTAGCTTTAGATAATGCCGCTTCTAGTAATTGGGTTTCTGCTGATAATTCTGCTGAGGAAATTCGGTTTTTTATTTCTTCCGCTTGCTTCTCCGCTTCCGTCGCCAATTCATCGCATAAGCGACAAGCTTCATATAATTTATCCCCTAAAAACCGACAAGCTTCTACCAAAAAATGACCGCTTCCCATTGCAGGATCTAACACTTTCAGCTTGAGAATTTCCCCTGGTTTGGGGTCATTTTTAGGCGATTTTTCATTGATTTGGGGTTCCAAAGTTTCCTGAACCAAAAAACGCACAAAAGAATGAGGCGTATAATAAGAACCACTCGCTTTTCTACCCAATCCCACCCGCAAATAAAAACGCCCAGGTGGAATTTCCTCAATCCAATCAACCTTCGTCTTTTTCCCGCGTTTAGGTGTATCTTCTTCCTCTTCTTCTGTTTCCTCTTCTTCCTCCTGCTCCAACTCTACACTAAAGCCCTTACTACTAACTGGTCGATACTTTTCTCCTTGAGCAACTGGAACAACTACCTCTAACTTTTGCCGCCTTAATCGACACATTGGTTCAGTGGTAATTCCCGGTTCTAGTTCCAACAAAGCTTCATAAACTCTCCCTAAATCTTCCACATCCAAAGAACCATAATGCACCCTTTCCCGTGCTTTACCAGCCAGGGTAAGCGCATCTCAAAGGCTATTGACAAGCGGGTTGAGAGGCATCATCATGGGGAAATAAACAAGCAGCGAGA
>NZ_JAUBTQ010000086.1:0-20424 GCF_036702515.1 Microcoleus sp. BROC3 | reverse complement strand
AGTTTAGGGCTGCTAAACCATTCTGTTACGCCATAGTTTTTTGTGGGGCTGTAAGTATTGGCTAATTGTGGCAACATCATTCAAACTTTCTCCTTAAACGAATCGACCCAAAGCAGGGGTTCGTAAATTCCCTGTAGCACTTAGCCCCATATAAACGATTTGGACTTGTTTACCCATATAGGAATCTCTATTCATCCAGAGATCCTGTTCCTCTTCATCGTTTAAGCCGTAAACACGAGTAATTTTATTAACTCCATTCACCATTCCTTCAACTGACATATAACTTACGAAATTTACTACAGGATTTTGAGTAAATCCAACAACAGTAAAGATTCCGCTTGTTATAGCCTTCACTTTCAAATAGTTGTCAGATCGCACTTCTGAATAAACTGAATCAGGATTTCTTAGAAATATTTCATCAGAAACACCAGAATTCACTATCTTCGTATATTCGTCAAGAACGCCGAGCGGTGTACTGCGAATCAATTCTTGAGGTATAAAACTCACCATTCCCATTGATGGGATGTTTTGTCGCATCAAAGTAATCATTTGATGCCCTGTCAGATTAGGATTTGTTGTTTCAACAACAGCAGAAACTCTAAACTCGATACCAAACTTATCAGCAAGGTCATAGTTGGTTCGATCGCGTACCAATACCGTAAGTTCATCCAGTGTTGTGCCGGGAATAAATAACTCACCATCCATAAAGGAGAGATTGTTAGCATCACAGATACCTTGACAAGCTAACTCAAGCCGATCGATACCAACGAATCGCGTAGTCAAAGTCTGGCTTCTTAATCCCTTTATTGCACCAAATCTGTGATAAACACACCTAATTCCGTTGAGCTTAGGACTGCTAAACCAGAAACCTGTAGGATATTCCTTTGCTGGACTGTAAGTGTTTGGTAATTGTGGAAGCATTTAATTCTTGTGGTAATTGAAGAGTTTAGCTTCACAGCCCTGCTTTATCAGAAAACAGAGCTATGAAACTACAGAACTCAGAAATTAGTTAACCGCCATGATGAAATTGCTGACGCATCGGACTTGTTCGTTCACGATTTTGTCAAACATAAGAGCAATCTCTCGGTTATTTGGTTGGAATCTCATCAATCCCCATTGACCAGTAGCAGCAATTGTTAAGTCAGGCTTGAAAATCAGTGCTGTGGAATGGAACCAGGTGTTAAAGACAGTAGCTGGCATATTTCCACAGATAATCATGCCGGAAATGTTGGCGTATTGGATAAGCACATCTACGTTAAGTCGAACCAATTTGCCACAGGTTTGATAAGTTACGCTACCTGAAACGTTCCACGATAAAGGCAACGAAATTGGCGCTGACCAAACAATTCCTGCTGGCCCGGCTGGACCAATAGCACCAGTATCTCCTTTCGGTCCGATCGCGCCAGTTGCACCAGTTGCACCAACAGCGCCGGCAACACCTTGAATTCCTTGAGCGCCCGCTGCACCAGTATCACCTTTCGGGCCCGCAACACCCTGAGCACCAGTGGCTCCCGCAGCGCCAGTTGCACCAGTAGCTCCGGCAGCGCCAGTCGCACCAGTTGCACCCGCAGCGCCGGGAATTCCTTGAGCGCCAGTATCACCTTTGATTCCCTGAGTACCAGTCGCACCAGTCGCGCCAACATCACCTTTAGGACCGATCGCACCAGTTGCACCAGCGACACCTGGATTTCCTTGCGCTCCAGTTGCACCGATCGCACCAGTTGCACCGATCGCACCAGTTGCACCTGCTGAACCAGTATCACCTTTCAAACCTTGAGGCCCTTGTACTCCAGCGGGACCAGTTGCACCTTGAATTCCTTGAGTGCCAGTTGAACCAGTTGGGCCGATCGCTCCTGTGTCACCTTTAGCTCCCGGAAGTCCTTGCAAACCTTGATCGCCTTGTTTAGCTCCCAAAGTCCAGAAGATCGACGGTGGTGGATTATTCAAACTCGGGCCGGTAGCAATGTAACTGCTTCCGTTGTGAGCAACAGCATCAAACATGGCGTATTGGAATGTTGGGCTCCAATTTCCACGCCAAATCAAGCCGGGTCGTCCTTGAGGACCTTGTGGCCCTGTTCCACCTTGTGGCCCTATTGCACCAGCCGGCCCCATTTGACCAGTCGGGCCGATATCACCCGGTGTGCCTTGAATCCCTTGCTCTCCACGTTCGCCGGGAGTGCCGGGATTACCTTGCAAACCTTGCGAACCCATTTCGCCTGGAATTCCTTGATCACCGCGATCGCCTTTTTGACCTGCGGGGCCGGTTAAGCCGATCGAACCTGTAGCGCCAGTAGCGCCCATATCGCCAGCAATTCCTTGATCACCTCGATCGCCTTTTTGACCTTGCGGGCCCGTCAAACCGATCGAACCTGTAGCGCCAATATCGCCGGGAATTCCTTGATCGCCACGATCGCCTTTAGAACCTTGCGGGCCCGTCAAACCGATCGGACCAACAGGGCCGAGATCGCCAGCGATACCTTGATCGCCCCGATCACCTTTAGAACCTTGAGGGCCGGTTAAACCGATCGGGCCCGTTGCGCCAGCTTCACCAACTAAACCTTGATCACCGCGATCGCCTTTAGCACCCTGCGGGCCGGTTAAACCTTGATCACCAGCAGGGCCGACTGTGCCGGGAATGCCTTGATCACCTCGATCGCCTTTTATGCCGGGAGCGCCTTGCGGGCCGGTTAAACCTGCCGGGCCGGTTGCGCCAATTTCACCGGGAATTCCTTGGTCGCCACGATCGCCTTTTATTCCGGGACTGCCTTGTGGGCCGGTTAAGCCTGGATTTCCTTGAGAGCCAGTAGCGCCAACTAGACCTTGATCGCCTCGGTCGCCTTTTTCACCGGGAACGCCTTGCATTCCTGGATTGCCAATATCGCCTTTGTCACCTTGCGGGCCGGCAATCCCAGGCTGACCCTGTAAACCTTCAGCACCAGTTGCGCCGGGGGTTCCTGGTAAACCACGTTCGCCCGGTTCACCTTGAATGCCTGGATTTCCTTGAGGCCCTGGACTACCAGCCGGGCCCGTCAAACCTTGAATGCCTTGAATTCCTTGACTGCCTGGTTCGCCTTTTTCACCGGCTACACCGGGAGAACCTGCGGAGCCATCAACACCGGGATTTCCTTGATCACCTTTCGGGCCGATCGGACCGATCGCACCAGTCGCGCCAGCAGTGCCGGCAATTCCTTGATCGCCTTTCTGACCTGGTGCTCCTGTTTCACCAGCGGGCCCGATCGCACCTGCTGTACCGGGTTCACCGGGAGTGCCGGGATTTCCTGGATCACCTTTAATACCCTGCGGGCCGGTAGCGCCAGCCGGGCCGGTAGCACCGGGTGTACCTGCTGCACCGGGCATACCATCCGCACCCGGAGCGCCGGGATTTCCCTGAATTCCCTGAATCCCTTGAGGGCCAGTTGCACCAGTCGCGCCTGTTGCGCCGGGAGTTCCAGGCTGACCAAGATCACCGCGATCGCCTTTTTCGCCGGGAACGCCTTGAGGTCCGATCGGGCCAGCCGGGCCGGTTAAGCCGATCGGACCTTGTGGCCCAACGATTGCCGGCTCTGGAGGAATAAGAGAAACCTCACGAGAAGCAGTCGCAACAACACTCGTGCCAACCATCAAATCAGCGCGTAGAGTTCCATTTTGTGTGATGGCTGTTTCGTAAGGAATCCAAGGAGATTCTTTGATAATTGAGCCGTTGAGAGTGAAGCGGACAAAAGAGTTGGTTGGCGGATATTCTACATCAACAACTACTACAGTTTGCCCTGAATAAAGAATAGGATTTCGTAGCGCAATTGTTGGAGTATTTAGCTTAACTTCAAAATTTATTTGAGCGGTCGATCGAACTACCGGAGGCGTTGTGCCGGTGATATCTTCGACTTCAATGAGGTGAACGCCAGCGCTATTAATAGGAATAACTAGCCCAAATTGATATTGAGGTGCTGCCGTCGTGCCGACATTAGTTGCGGATGTATCTGTCCCAACCACTGTGCCGTTGAGTTTAAATCGAACGTCAGTATTTGTGTTACTGTCTGCGATCGCAGTAACAGGTAAAGAATAAGGCAAAGAGTTTACTTGAACACTTGGCTGATTTGGGGCGGTGATTCTAATTGCCATGATTATTTATTTAATTTGTGAATACACGAGATTTAATCTCTTCTCTGTAGTCAATACCAGAGAAGAGATTAAAAACAAGAGAGGGAAAGAACTTTGGCGCTTATCAGGTTTGAATCAGCAGAGCCTGAGCCAGGATAACTTCTGATTCCACTGATTCTCCAGCAATCATCAGAGTGGTGTAAGCATCAGGGCTTGTGTTGTCACCGTCATCGTCGTGAACCATGATGACTTTAGTATTTTGCAACTGAGTGAATGTTTGGTAAAGCTCAGTTAGATATTCAACCTGTTCGATCGGCATCAAAATGCTAAATACTGTCTCTGGTAAAACAGGCTCTTCCATCGCCAAACTTTGGGTTGCCATCCCTACTAACTCTGTCAAAGAGTTTCTGATCAAAGGTTGAAACAGCTCATCTAAAGTTTTGTATTCAATGCGTCGTGTCGCCGGAGCTTTGTAACTAGGAGCGAGGGGATTCATCGCCTTGATTGCAGCTCTCCGCATTGAAGCATCTCTGCTAAGAATTGCTGCTTCATCCAATGGCAGTTTAGCTCTTTTAATTGAAAGCGGTGAATCGCTTTCAGATTGGGGCCAAAAGTTGTAGTCAGCGAGTGTTGCCCGCAGCATTTTTGTTGCGAATCCTGCTGTTATTGTCATGGTGGTAATCGAGCTTGGTATCGAGTGATAAATTATTTTTTTAGTATATCATCTCAATTTTATTTCTTTTTTTGACGGCAAAAATTTGACTTTTGTTTACAAATAAGATAGGAATAAAAATTAAATTTGACTAAGGGGGCTTTAACCAGGAAACGGCAAGAACCAAGAGATAATTAGCGAAAAACCAGCAAGCTACAGAATTACTGTTTAAAACTGTTGCTTTAGTATTTGCACTCTTTTGAGTATCAAAAAACTAAGCTTTTTCAAAATTGCTTACCCATTCATCACTTTCTTTGTCACCTAAGAAAACAATTTGACCATTTTCTGTAGCGGGTCAACAGATGGGGTAAGCTAAACACACAACAAACTTGAGGATAAGAAAAACCAGTAGCGAACTGGTTCAACGCTATTAGTGGCGAGAAAGTGCATAAAATTTCAGGAGATAGGCTTGAATTTCTTGATTTTAAGCCAATCAAAGGAATTGACCATATAACTCTGTCAAACAGATGACTTTGACCTTTCCCACGACAAGAAGCTTTGTTAGCAGGAAGCCAATGACAGTCACCGGAAGCATTTCTTACCAGATACATTGAGGAACGATCCTCTGCGAGGGCTGCGCCAACGGAAGTTCAATTTTACCGTAGCTTGCGGGGCGCGTAGCGCCATCGCCCAACCCGGACACCAGTTTCTGCCGTAGTAGAAAAAGCAGTCCTTCGGTTCCTTAAACCATTCGATGTGATTTTTAGTTATTTTGCTCATTAGATTTAGATGTGATTAATGAGAGATAGTCATAGTTATGGAGAAAAAACATCATCGTCCAAAAGCGAAGGACTACGTTAATAGCATTTAAGTAGCTTTTAGTCAATTAATTGTATTTCCTACTTACAACCAACGAAAAGCATTTTATATTCAATAAAACTGTCATTGCCAGTGATTCCTAAGCGACCACTAAGAACAATTAGACAAAGCTACAAATTGACAATCTGGTCATCATGATTTTCCTTGTCCCTGGATTGCCTGTCCGTAAGAAGCGCAAAAACTGACGTGGTAGCATTTCTTGATAAACTGCCGTGATTTCGT
The DNA here is from genome assembly GCF_036702515.1 of Microcoleus sp. BROC3. Lineage (NCBI taxonomy): Bacteria > Bacillati > Cyanobacteriota > Cyanophyceae > Oscillatoriales > Microcoleaceae > Microcoleus > Microcoleus sp. BROC3. The sequence goes on along the minus strand of NZ_JAUBTQ010000086.1, from coordinate 14,573 downwards.
GAGGATACGGCTCGATATGTGATGTGAATAGCTAAGAATCGATCAAATAGATGGGCAAGGTGAATGCGACGTTTTCCGAAACTTGGCAAAATAAATCCTCATTAACATCGAAAAACCAAGAATATCTGTAACAAAATCTCGATATTTTGCTGATTTCATTCATGAATTATATGAGTTTTTAAACACCACTGTCATGATTTTGGTATAATTGTGACAGTATCAAGTCCATATTTGGAGACATTACTACCGGGAGCGTGATGTTTGCCAGAATTCCATTGAGCTAAACTTTACAGCAGCGATCGTCCAATTAATCTTTTGAATCCGTGCCACAACTCGAACTTTTTCTGTAACCCAAACCCAGCTATCCTAAGTCTCCTCAACTAACCATGAGTTCCCAGGCGCTAGAGAGCTGGAAACAGCGCATCCTTGAATATCAACAATCTGAAAGCGCTCCTCAACCGCGACAGGGAAGTCTATTCGATCTCACACCCAATCCCTGTGACCCCAACAGCATAGACCCGTGCGAACTGGAGAAGTAAGAAAGAGGCTAAATCCCGGTTAATAAGCGTAAATGTAGTAGAGGTTGGTAGCAATGCTGCGAAGCCGATCGCACCAGTGCTGTTTCCGCATCTCGAATCTTAGCAAACTGAAATTCTAAGGCTCCCATCCTCATAAAAACCGGATATAGGTAAATGCGAGCGAAAGGTATCAGTAACAGTGCGGGATTGTTCCACTTCACAGAGATTGTTAAATAACTAAACAGTCCTTGAAAAAAGCGCGATTTCTGGCTGTTTGCATAAGCCCTCTAGAGTATTTCGAGAAAATCCATGAAAAACATTGTTTATCGATATTCACTCTTTTGTAGCCTAGGACTTTTAACCTTCGTGGCACTAACGGGAATACTCTCCCCAGGTAGCAGTAGCAGCCAGCTTTCCCCATCAATTGGTCAAATTCAAGTTTCACGGAAACCTGCTTCCAGTACAAAGCAATACAAGAATTCGACGTATGGTGTTAGCTTGAGCTACCCCAGCAACTGGGGACGTACCAAGGGCTATGAAGATCGAGAACGCTTCAGTGGTGCTGATGGATTTTTCCTCGTATCGGCGTTGTCGTCACCGTCGCCGTCAACGATTCAAAATGTTTGTAAGGATGCACTCAATAATAGACTAAATCCCTATGGTACTCGTCCCCAGGTGCAGAGGTTACAAATTCAGGGCCGCCCAGCCTGTCTAATTTTGCCTTCCTCCGATCAAGATCCGGCCCTGGAAAGAATGGCAACGCTCATTGTGCGCTATTCCACACCGATTCGCCTGAATGGGGGAAACTACAATCACCTCATGTTGTCGGCTGACAAGGAACACATTCGCCAGATTGCTAACGGGCTAAGATTTACGATGCCAAGGCGATAGTATAGCAACCGCTTTCGTCGGTTAGGGCATAAAGTGTAAATAACCCAATTGCGGTGCGATCGTAAAACCCATCTCCAAAGTTGTACTCTTAAACAGTTCGCTCAGTAGTTTGATTCATTTTTATTTATGACTGGAGGCAAAAGTTGTAGATGTTACTCAACAAAATCGACGCACCACACTTAATTTCTGTAAACCCAATGCTTAGTAGAGATTGAGTTGGTGCCAGATTTTTTCCAAGTCGCTGTGCTTGCATAATATTTGGTATACGCATCTCCACCGACCAATGAAAAAATATCTCAACCTCGCCACCGCCCTCATCGCATCACTCAAGCCCAAATCCAAAACACCCATAATCGATAGCTACGGTCAATCCCCGCTAACCCAGGAACAGCAGCAAGCTCTCATGGAATGGCTGTTCGCCAGTTTGATGGGTGCGGGGTACTTCGGTAAAGCTCACCTGATTTGGGATGACGGCCAGGATAGAGAGCGGGAGATTTTTACCGCATTAATGAGAAACGAACCAATCTTTCTGTACCGCCAAGGAGGGCGACCTTCACCAACGGTTGAGGGATATTGTTGGCGACTGATTGGCGAACATCCGAGTTTGCGGGTGTATCAGTTAGAGATGGAAGTTGAAGGAGAGTGAAAGCTCTCCTTGACCTGGAAGCGATTATTATAAGGGGAAGCTGCCGTTAGCAAATTTTTATGGCATCATTCACCAACGGCACATTTCTTTCTCGAAATCGCAGTGTGAAAATGCTACCCGTACCCAATTTACTTTGCACAGTCAGGCTACCGCCATGTGCTAAGGCTATAGCTTGCGCTATCGCCAATCCCAATCCCGAGCCGCCAGTAACGCGATCGCGTGAACTGTTAACTCGATAGAAACGGTCAAAAATTTGCCTTTGATCTTCTGCTGCAATCCCACACCCTGTATCTTGAACATGAATCACAACTAAATGGTCACTTTTCTCTAAAATAACATTTACTTTGCCACCAGGTGAAGTGTATTGAATCGCATTGACAATTAAATTAGAAACTAAGCGATAAAGTTGGTTAGAATCACCAATAACACTCAATGGCTGATGCACCCGCAACTCCGATGTTAGCGCTACCTCTCTTGCGATCGCCATTGCTGCCAATTCTTCGAGTAAATCGCTAATCAGGTCATTCAAACAACACAATTGAGGGCGATAGGCTATCGGTTGATTATCCATGCGAGCCAGCAGCAGCAAATCAGCAACTAACTGAGTCAGTCGTCGGTTTTGGCGATCGATCGTCCGTAAAGTTTCCCGCGCCTCTTTTTCATCCAATTGAGGCGTCAACAGCGCTGATTCTACTGTGGCCTGTGAAGCCGCTAAAGGCGTTCGTAGTTCGTGAGCAGCATCCGCTGTAAACTGTTGAATTCGTCGGTAGGAAGCATAAATCGGTTTCATTGCCAATCCTGCCATTAACCAACTAGAAAAGCCGACACAAATCAATGCTGTAGGCAATCCTAATTTCAAAACCCATTTCACTGTACGGAGATAATCATTAAAGTCTTGTAGGCTTCGCCCCACTTGAAAATATCCCCAATTTTGCTGGCTTTTAGTGTGCAGTTCTACAGAAATTTGGTGATAAACGTTGCCTTTAGTGTCAGTTATTGTTTGGCAGTGTTTGGAGTTAAAAACTGGTGATAATTCTGCTGGATAAGCGCCTGCTGTAGCAATTAATTTTCCGGAATAATCAAATAAACGAATATAGTAGTAGCCTTGGTTGATACCGCTTACAATATGGTGGCGTGGCAACTGTTTTTTAATGCTGTTAACTCCAATTAGGCGGAGGTTGGGCAAAAGTTCGTTTACTATTGGCTCTAAGCGTCCAGGCTGCTGCAATTCGAGGTCTAGGCTGTCGTGTAGCGTCCCCGCTACCGATTCTAATTCGCGGTCTAGGGCTACCCAGTAAGCGTGGGCGATCGCCCTATATACGCCAAATCCCAACAAGCTTAAAATCAAACCCATTACTGCTGCATAGGAAATGGCTAATTTCCAGCGAGTCCGGTTAAATAGTTGATTTTGATTCATTTTTCATAACTTAATAAGAGGTAATTGGTCAGACCTTAGATATTTCAACGTAATTCTGTCATTTTAAGTGTAGCGAAGAATCTCATAAATTCTTCACTACACTGCGTTGCCTTTGACTCATGACAGACACAATAGCTGCCTCTAGGACTATTGGTAAATAACAGGGGTTCTGAACAATACCCACCCTACTTTAATTTCTCATCCGGTATCCTACGCCCTGTACAGTTTCAATTAAATTCGCGCCGTCAACCGACTCAAGTTTGCGCCGTAGGAAGCGCACTTGAGCTGCTATGACATTGCTAAAGGTATCTGCACTAACCTCCCATAGCTCATTTCAAATTTGGTCAGTGTTGACAATTTGGTTCGGATGTTTCATAAAGTATTCTCTCAGTTGAGACTCTTTGTTTATTAGAGCAATTAGGTGGCTTTTGCCACTTATAGCGAAATGGCAGACAGTTCGATTTCCGCAGTTCACAACCAGATTTTCTACCTGTAGCTGTTGCGGTTGAATGTGGGTCGATCGCCTTTGCAAAGCCCCAAATTTTGCTAACAGTTCTGCCATTCCGAACGGCTTCACTAAATAATTATCGGCTCCCGCATCCAGTCCAGCTACTTTGTTTTCCCGGAGGTCTTTTGCCGTTAGCATCAACACAGGCAAATTACTATTGCAAGTCCGCAATTTACGCAGCAGTTCTAAACCCGATATTCCCGGCAGTAACCAGTCGAAGATTGCCAGCGTATATGGTTTTTTTGGGTTCTCTAGATAATTCCAAACCTGGGTGCCATCTAAAACCCAATCAACAGTATATTTTCCTGGTTCAATGTTCGCTTAATCGCCCCACCTAAAACTCGCTCTTCTTCAGCTAGCAGAACTTTCATAATCAAGGACAGTAGGATAGTGTGTCTGCAACAAAAATCTTCCTATCAATAGACATGAATTTGAGCAAAACCCATTGGTATCTCTCCATTAACCCCAACAGATTTAGCAGAAATCCGGTATAGCCAAGCGTTAGAAACACCTTTTATTGTTACATCGTTCAAAACAAGTTTAAGCTTTGATTCTGACGCAAGTGGTTGAGAGATTTTTACTATAATTTGGTTGTCTACCATAGAAAAGTCAGCATTAATTTTTCCTTTCACATCGTCTGTTAAAGTGATATTGTTGCTGACTATTAACCCCTTTGGAACATCAATAATCAGATGAGAAAGAGCGCTACGACCTTGAGGAATGTGCAACCTAATCGTATGCCGAACAATCCTTGCCCGAGTTTGAGGAAATTGTACAGCTCCATCGATATGAGGAGTAGATCCTATGCGAGCATCCGCATAGTCAGCAGCAATCGGAACTGTGAGAGCTAAAGCTACAGCCGAACAGATTAGCCTTTTCATTATTTTACCCCTGTATGACAACCGATCTCGTTAATCAAGCCTCAGAATCCTTAGTAAAGGACTCTGTTATTATCTAAATTGACATATTGAGATGAAATCAGGATGAAATTTTTGACTGTTTAAGCACATTTATCCAGAAATCAGATTTTTAAAATAAACTATTCATTCCTGTTGTGGTAAGTTGCTACTGCCGAGGGTGCGATGGGATAGTATCGAGAATAGTGGGTATCAAGATATTTTTTATACTCACAACACAACATTTTCTTGAGCAAGAGGACAAGGATAACTCGGATCGCCAGTTTCTACTTGGAGCGTAGTGTGTTCAATACCAAAAAGGTTGTGCAGCTCTCGATTTACCTGCACTAAAAAAGCATCGCTGGGATAAGCTGTAGGCATTACCAAGTGAGCTGTGAGGGCTGTCTCAGTTGTACTCATTGCCCAAATATGAAGGTCGTGAACACCAGTTACGCCAGGGAGTCCAGCTAAATAAGTGCGGACTGCAAGGGGTTCAATGCTTGCTGGTACGGCATCTGTTATTAAGTTGAGGAATTCTTGGAACAATTGCCAAGTCCCTACAACAATAGCAACAACAATAATCAAGCTCACAACAGGGTCAAACCAAAGCTAGCCAGTTGCCACAATAGCCCTGTCAGCCAGCACCGCACCCAAAGATACTGCTGCATCAGCAATCAGGTGGAGGAACGCGCCTCTGATGTTCAAGTCATTATGACGATCGGCCATAAACATTAAGGCGCTTCCCGTATTAATAGTGATGCCTACGGCTGCAACGCCAATAACTCTACCGCCTGATACTGAGCTGGGTTCTGAAAAACGTTGAATAGCTTCCCAAGCGATCGCCCCTGAAGCTACCAGGAGGAGAATAGCGTTCAACAGAGCCGCCAAAATGGAAGAACGACGCAGCCCATAGGTGTGGCGTGCTGTCGGTCGCCGACGGGCAAGAATGGTTGCTCCCCAAGCCAGTAGCAGACCTAAAACATCACTCAAATTGTGACCTGCATCGGCAAGTAGGGCAAGGGAATTGGCAAGAATGCCATAAACTGCCTCAATGATGACAAACCCCGTGTTGAGTGCGATGCTGATGGCAAAGGCACGGTTGTAATTACCACCGTGGTCGTGTCCGTGTCCTCCGTGACTGTGATTGTGAGACAGGATCACTACCCTTAAAGCTTGTTTCTCTTGCCCTACCCAACAGGGAAAATTTACTGCTTAAAACTAAAGCGACCGTCTACTTTTTTCCCGCCAATATCCGACGTAATTTTCACCTGATACTGACCCGCTGCCTTTCCAGGAAGCAAAGCCGTGTAGCTTTTTTCTTGAGCTCCATACGTCATGGGAAGTGTCTTTTGACTACCATCAGGTAGCTGAATTTGAGCCGTTACTTTAGCATTAGAGATTTCTTCGTTATTTTCTTCTTTTAGAAGATGGAAATCTAAACGAGTTCCATTATCTTCTTTTTCAGAGATAAACTCTAAGTGATAGGGAGCTGACTCGACAACTTGAGCGCCTTTGTGAAACGCGCCGGCATGGGTAGAGGGCTCTTTTTTTGCTGCTCCATCGGACTCCTCGGACTTAGCAGGCTGGGCACCAGTAGAACTAGCATCTGAATTGGCGCTTGGGTTGCTGTTCCCACAAGCTCCTAAGAAAAGCAGACCCACACTTCCTAGAACAATCAAGCCTGATTTGAAAAAATTCATGTGCTTTACTCCTTGCATTCAATGATCAGTAATCTTAACAAATTTTACATCATATTTATCTTGCATACTCCCCTAAGAATTAATGCCAATCTTTAGATTAATTAATCTGTGCGAAACTCAGCTACACCTATGGGAATCTCTGTGTCACTACCAACGACTTTAGCTGAAAATCGGTACACAGAAGTAGAATCGAGAATAGGTTGTTTAACTTTGTTGAAATTAATCTCAATCCTGCTGCCAGGGGCGACGGGTTCTAGGAAGCCTAATATAATGTTTTTGCCATTGACAGAAACATTGATGCTAATTTTCCTACCCTTGTGTTCCAGCACCTCAATATCATTACTCACAGCGACAGTGGGTGGAGTGGCAATAATTATCTGGGTAACAGCGTTGCTATTTTCAGGAAAGTGTAACACGAAAGTTTGTTTGACAAGCCGCCAGCGAGTGGGGGAAAAGTACACATCTCCGTCAACATTGGAAAACCTACTTTCATCTGTCTCGAAACTTGCATAACTAGGAGCCATTAAAACTGTACTAGCCAAAGTCAATGCAACCGCATTAATTAGTATTTTCTTCATATTGATTCTTTTGGACGACATAAACGAATGAGAAAATGTGAGCAATATACCGCAAAAATCACTTCTCAAAAACGGCTTGAACTACCTTCCCGTTATCCGAAACGGGCGGTGTTTGTTTAGGCACTAAGAATCTGCCAAACTTGGCGTACAACGCGGGTAACACCAGCAGCGTTAATGCTGTAGAAGTAAACAATCCGCCTAAAACTACTACTGACAAAGGTTGCAGGATTTCTTTTCCCGCGCCGCCTTCAAATGCTAAAGGTGCTAAACCTAAAGCTGAAGTTGAAGCGGTCATCAAAATAGCATTGAGCCGTTCCATCGAGCCTTTAATAATTGCTTCCTTAAAAGGCATTCCCTCGGCAAATTTAGTGTTGTAGTTGTCTACTAAAAGCAAGCCGTTGCGGGTGGCAACGCCAAATAATGTAACAAAGCCAACCAGGGAAGCTACAGAGATGATGCCACCAGTTAAAGCTACCGCGATTACTCCTCCCACTAATCCGAGCGGCAAATTAATCATAATCATAGCAGTTGAAGGAATTGACTTGACGGACAAGTACATCAATACTGTAATTACAAGAAAGGAGATCGCACTAAATATCATAATATTTTGCGAAGCTCTTTGTTCGGCTTCAAATTGACCGCCGTACTGGATAAAATAACCAAAAGGCAACTCCACCTCTCGTTTTACTTTAGCTTGAATTTCATTCACAACTGCTCGCAAATCCCTACCTTTAGCATTAGCCGCTGCTACAATCAAGCGAGAAACATTCTCGCGGTTAATCGTATTTGGCCCCGTACCGTATTTGACAGTAGCAACTTGGGCTAGGGGAATTTTATTACCGCCTGGAGTATCAACCAACAAATTCTGAATAGTTTCTAAGTTATTTCGGGCTTCAGGCTGCAACCAAACAACTAAATCAAAAGTTTGCTGAACTTCTAAAACTTGAGAAACAACTTTGCCGTTTAAAGCTGTCTCAATTATTTCAGAAAGCTCTCCGATTTTCAAACCGTATCTACCCGCAGCTTGGCGGTTAAACTTAATTTGAATTTGTTGCACGGGCACCTGCGGTTCGAGTTGCAAATCCACAATTCCCTCAACTGTTTTCATTTGCTCTTCAACTTTTGCCCCGAGGCTGCGAAGCTGATCCAAATCCGGGCCAAAGATTTTGACAGCAATCTGACTTCTGACACCAGATAAAACCTCATCCATCCGGTGAGAAATAAAACCGCCGATATTTGGTGCAACTCCCGGCAATTTAGCAAATTCCTGCCGCAGCGCCTCCAAAGTTTTCGGTCTATTTTTCATGCCCTCCTCGCTCAAACCGATATCAATGTGAGCTAAATTGACTCCCGCAGCATCCGCATCTCCCGGAGCTCTGCCCGATCGCACTTGCACGTATTCAAACCTGGTATCATTCTTAAGGGCATCTTCGATCGCAAAAGCTGCGCTATCTGTTGTCTCCAAAGACACCCCCGGATAAAGCTGAATAGTATTCACCAAAGTTTGCTCCTGAAACTCAGGCAAAAACACCCGTCCAAACGAAGGCAAAATAATTAATGCAGCCACCATGCTAGCAGCAGCAAAAGCTAAAATAATCCACGAATAGCGCATTGACAATTCTACAAAAAAAAGATAGGTGCGCTTGCAAAATCTCGGCAGCCAAGGTTCCTCGGATCTCATGCGTTTAGTAGGCAACAAGATAGCGCAGAGGGCCGGAGATATTAACAGCGATTCCAGACTAGAAATCACCACAACTATCAGATAAGTAATCCCCATAGGCGTAAAAACTCGGCCTTCTATACCGGGTAAAGTAAAAATTGGCGAAAACACCACAATCCCAATAACAGTCGCTCCAATTAACGAATCGCGCACTTCCTGACTGCCATCAAAAATCACATCCATTACCGGGCGAGGATGAAGAGAAGCCTTATTTTCTCTCAAATTGCGGTAGGTATTTTCCGCATAGACGATCGCATCGTCGATCGCAGTGCCGATCGCCACCGACAAACCCCCCAAAGTCATCGTATTTAATCCCAGCCCCAGCCAATACATCGCCAGCAGCGCCAACAGCCAAGTCAGAAAGAAATCCAGCAAAACCACCGCCAGAGTGCGCCAATTCATCAAAAACGGGATAAGAATAAGGGTGACGATGATGCTGCCTTCCACTAAAGCCGATCGCACATTCTCCACCGAAGAATTAATATATTCTTCCTGTCGGAAAGTCACAGTAACTTTAATATCTTTTGGTAGAGCTTCCTGTACCTCAGCCATTGCTGCCTCAACCGCTTTCGTTACCGCTGGAGTATCAGCAACGGGCTGTCTGTTTACCATCACAATCACAGCTTTTTTGCCGTTAAAGCTGCCGTCGCCCCGCTTGATTGCAGCACCAATCTTGACATCAGCGACATCACCAATTCTGACGACTGTTCCTTGCCGAGATGCGATCGCAGATTGCTGCAAATCTTCCACAGACTCAATCCGTCCCACCCCCCGGATTAAAGTTTCTCGATCCGGCGTAATTAAATACCCCCCTGGCGCGTTAACATTCGCAGCCGCTGTCGCTTCGGCAACTTGCTGCAACGACACATTAAAAGCTTTTAACTTGGCAGGTTCTACTAATACTTGATATTGCTTCTGATCGCCGCCATAAGCCACGACTTGGGCAACGCCAGTCACGCCTAAAAGGCGGTTTGTGACTTGCCAGTCAACCAGACGGCGCACTTCCATCAAAGGAGTAGTTTCCGAGGTAAAAGCATAGGTAATCACCAGACCGACAGGTGAAGTTGTCGGAGAGATTTGCGGTGTTTCTACCCCAGCCGGGAGTTTGCTTTGCGCTAGCTGCAACCTTTCTGTTATCAACTGGCGCGCTTGATAAATGTCAGTTTGCCAATCAAAAATTACCTTAACGGCAGAAAGGCCCACAGCAGAAGCCGATCGCACTGCTGTTACTCCAGGAGTTCCGTTAATCGCACTTTCGATCGGCAGTGTTACCAAAGACTCGATTTCTTCCGGCGCGAGCCCTGGCGCTTCCGTCTGAATTTCCACCTGTGGCGGTGCGAAAGGCGGAAAGACATCCAGCGACATTTGGGGAATGATAGAAAATGTCCACAGACTAACAATAATGGTGGCCACAACGACTAGCCACCGGCGGTTTATGACCCATCTAAGAATTGTGCTGAACATTTTATTAGCTTGGAGTTAATAGATACATACTTTTGCCAACTAAATTGCTATATTCACGCAATTGTTTACTTCAAACTCTTGACTTCTTCCTCTTGAGTTTTAACGTGATGGTTGTCATTGTGTAACACCAGTTCAGTGTCCAACGCCGGTGCAGAGGCGGAAAAACCATTATTTGCGGCATGGTTTCCTGAATCCGCTGCCATTGCTGGCAATTTACGTCGATTTCCCCACAACACGCCGGCTGTGAAAGTCAGGGATGCGATCGCAATTCCTCCCCCTATTCCCGCCCACCATAAAGACACGGGTAAATTATTAAAATTAACCTCTGTTGCCTTTGGAGTTGCCTCTTTCTTTTCCTCGTCTTCTGAGTGTTTATCGCTACCGCCCCGCAAAGATTGTGCGTAAAGTTGAGGTGCTCGCTGCGTTACTATCAAATCTCCCTCGAATAAACCGGTCTTAACTTCAACTAAATCTCCGGCCGTTTGACCTTGTTCAATTTCAACAGCTTGATAAGCATTGCCATTTTGGACGTAAACGGTTTTTTTACCGCTAACATCCACTACCGCCGAACTCGGAATTGCTAAAATATTTGTGGCAGTTTTGTCGGTTAAAATCTCCAACTCCGCAAACAGTCCGGGCTTTAATTCGCCGTTAATATTATCTACTTCTGCTTTTACCAGCACAACCCGCGTTTCTCCTGACACGGATGACCCAATGAAAGTGATTTTTCCCTTAAAAATGCGATCGGGTAAATTAGCGACTTTTACCCTGACTTCCTGACCCTGTTTTACTTGATTCAGGTCTTTTTCGTAAATATTGGCTGTGGCAAAAACGCGGCTGTCATTTAACAGACTCATCAACGGTTTTTCAGCGTTTACTGACTCTCCGGGGGTGATTTCGCGATCGGCTACAGTCCCCGAAATCGGAGCAACTACGGTAACGAGTCCTCGATCGTTGGCAAGAGTTCCTAATTGTTGCAGCCGTGCTTGATAGGCTGCGTCAGCCAAGCGAATGCGCGACTGAGCGACTTCGACGGCAGTTTTGCCGCGTTTGACTTGGTTCTCGGCTTCTAGAACTTCCCGGCGGCTCAGAGATCTGGTAAGTTGAGCTTTTGCTTCTGCTACTGTGCCTTGAGATTCCCGCAACTCCCGCATTGGCAGGTCTACTTCGGCTTGTTTAATTTCGGTTTGGGCTTTGATAACTTCAGGACGGCTTTTTGCCTTAGCAACAGCGGCTTGTGCTTCGGCGAAGCGAGCTTGCGATTCCAGCATTGTGCGCCGCGCGATCGCTCCTGATGCCACTAATTCTTTATCGCGATCGAACTGTTCTTTAGCCACAGTCAGTTCAGTTTCGGCTCTGGCGATCTCAGCTTGCGATATTTGAATCTGACGCTGATAATTTTCTTTAGCAACTTTGACAACAGAGCGCTTATTTACTAATTCTTGCTCTTTTTCGTACTGTTGGGTAGTTGCTACTAATTGAGTTCTGGCTTGTGCTATTTCAGCTTCAGCTATTTTCACGAGGCGATCGTAATTTTCTCGTGCTAGTTTGAGATCGCCTTCCGCTTGCTGCAAATCCGCCTCAGCTTCGGCACGTTTCGAGAGAGATTCAACCCGCAACTGTCCTAATTCTGAACTCGATAAAACCGCAAGCGGTTGACCTTTTGATACTTTGTCCCCAGGTTTAACCAGCAACTCTACTACTTTCCCACCAACAGGAGCCGTAACTTCTACTTTTTCGTTGGGCAAAGTTTCTATTTGTCCTGTGGTTTTGATGCCGATATCTAGTCGCTGTCGAGCGGCAGGGGAAACTTTAATTCCTAATCGTTTTGCTGTTTCGGCATCGACAGAAATAGCAACAGGAGTTTCAGTTGTTTCGTCGCTATGCTTAAATTCATCTCCGTGGCCAGCGTGGGCAAAAACAGCGACAGGAAAACTTAGCAAAATTATGCTGAACAAAATTCCAGAAAAACTGCTAATAATTGCCGGAGATTGAACATACTTGTGGAATATCATCGTTGGCATTGTCCTTGAAATCAGGTTGAGTGCCCCAGGTTTAACGGTTGGTATTTTGCCAAGGTAAGTAAGTGACACCCATTAGGTAAAGTTACTTATTAGCATTTTCCCATAAGCGACCGATAAGCAATGACCAAGAGCTAGAAATGCTCTATTCAACCTAGTATTTCACAGTCAAATGAAATTAGGATGAAATTTCGCTTCAGCAGCCCAGATGCCTACGGGCTGCTAAAATGCCAATGTTGAAGCCGATCTCAAGACGAAATTGAGGACAATTCAAACTGTGCAACCGGAAAATGAAGTTAGGAAAGCGAGCGCATCTGTTGGTTGTCCAGGCGCTTGAAGACAGAAGTCAGAATATTACCCATTCCCAATTTCAGAGTGCATATATGGATCATCTGACAGTCAAACTCCAAGGCATGAGTGGAGTCGATGGCCCCTTCTGCTGGTATCCAGCGCGTTTTTGCTGAAGTTGGACTAGACCCAAAAGCAGCTTAAATCTAAACACTGCAAGCACCAGGGAAAATTGTAGCGATGCTGGGAGATGGGATTAACGATGCTCCGGCTTGGGCAATAGCGGATGTGGGAACTGCGGCGCTGCTCTTATAAGGGTATAAATAAGCTTTCAGGTGTTGACATATCATTATTTGCTGATATGATGATACAAAAGAGCTTTGTATTGGAACTAAGCATATGATTGTCTCTGCTCAATCCCAGTCCACTCGCTTGAAAGCAAAACTCTTTCGTGGGTTTTCCGATCCATCACGATTGGCGATTTTGGACGTGCTGCGATCGCGTCCAATGACCGTGAGTGAAATTGTTGAAGCAACCGGGCTATCGCAATCTAACACCTCAAACCACTTGGGCTGTCTCCGTGATTGCGGTCTGGTAAACACCGTACAGCAAGGACGGTACACGAGCTATCAACTCGCCGATGCACGAGTTGCTGAGATTTTGGAAATGGTCGAAGAGTTACTGGCTGATGTAGCAAAAGGAGTTTATGAATGTACCCGCTACAACTGCTCAGAGAACGAATAACAACAAGCTAAACAGGAGGCACGATGTCAGACTGTGGATGTCACATGGAAGCCAAGAACGCAGCCGAGCGTAAAACGTTGCGAATTCTGTTACTTATCAATGGCACAATGTTTGTCGTCGGAATTGTGGCAGGAGTTTTAGCGGATTCAACTGCCTTAGTTGCAGACTCATTAGATATGTTTGCAGATGCTTCGGTTTACACGATGTCGCTGTATGCAGTTGGCAAATCGGCGCATCACAAGAATCGTGCAGCGACTCTAAGTGGTATTTTTCAGATCACGTTAGCCGTGATGGTTGTCGTCGATGTGATTCGACGGTTTGTTTGGGGAAGTTCACCGGAATCAGGCTGGATGATGGCAATGGCTTTTTTGGCGCTGATTGCTAACAGTTATGGTTTGTATCTTCTCTCAAAGCATCGTAAGGGTGAGGTACATATGCGGGCAAGTTGGATATTTACGCAGAATGATGTAATTGCAAATTTTAGTGTGATCGTCGCAGGTTTCCTAGTCACTCTATTTAATTCTCGGTTTCCCGATTTAATTGTGGGATTTGGAATCGCAAGCCTAGTCGTTTGGGGTGGAATCAGTATTATTCGAGATGCACAACGCGACAGAATGAAGCAACAACGGCTGTAGTAACATTGCTTAACAGGTTTTGCAGCAACGATTTGAACGTTTCTCGCTTCGTTTTAGTTTTCTCATGGCCGAGACATAGACACAGTACCGAAGATAGCTATGAGTAAAATGTACTCCAGCAACTTAATCCTGGAACAATGGGAGTTGATTGAACCTTTTATTTCACCTGCAACATCTAGGGATCGTCATCCCAAGGTTGAGGTGTCGAATGTCCTGAATGCGATATTTTACCTGTTAACCCAAGGCTGTACTTGGCGTGACTTATCTGGAGACTTCCCACTTTGGTAGAGCGTTTATCACTACTTCTGCACCTGGCGTAAAGACGGAACTTTGCTGAGACTACATGACCGACTTAGAGCCTGGGTTAAAGTTAGCCACAACCGAGCGGTGAGTCCGTCTGAAGCCATCGTGGATAGTCAAAGCGTCAAAAATGCAGCAAGGGTAAACCAAGCAATGGGATGTGACACAGGCAAGCACATAATATGAGTCAATAATTTTTACTTAACATGAGCAAAACGATAATAATTCTTACTCTCGATCGCAACTT
>NZ_JAUBTQ010000085.1:0-21073 GCF_036702515.1 Microcoleus sp. BROC3 | reverse complement strand
TTCCGTGATGCTGAATCTGCCTATCAAAAACACAAAAGCCCTGATATGCAGGAATCGATCGAGGTTATGACAGAAATTATTGTCTGCAAATTGCAGCAACATCCACGATTATTTGAAGAAATTACCAAGCGTGGCGGTGTTGAATGGCTTAAGCAATGCCGTCATATTGTTGGAGTCAAAAATAGTCGTTGGGAAGGCTACGGATTAGAAAGCAATTTCATCCTGTGCTTAGTATTTGCCTATCAACTGTGCAGTGAATAGCGTGATTGCCGGGTCGCTCCCGGTCTTAAATTATGTCTAAGCCTAAGTCTGAAATCAAGTTTGCGATTCTTAAGGCGAGTTATTGGGTTGGCAGTGCTACTGAATATGGCTGCGTTTACTGGTTACTCGAAATGAAAGGGATGTGGAGTCAAGAATTTGAAGCAGCCCATTTCTTTGATAGTCGATCGGAAGCTCAACAACGATTAGTTCAAGAGAACCAAGATTCTGAGCATCCTCATTGTTCCATTATTGAGGTTGAACTTTACCGTGATTAAGTTTGAATGCTTCGCTTTGAGTTGATGAGTTTAATCAATTAAGGAATAAGATTCATGGCAATGCAAGTCGAACAAATCATGTCAATCATTGCTGGTGCTGAAGAAACACTGCGACTTTTACTAAATCAGCCCGAGTACCACACGATCGCCAGCCGTGAGAATTTTGTCACACAAAACGAATTAGGTTTGGCAGATGCTATTCAGGCACTCAGTGAAGTTTATCAAGCGATTCAAGTATCTGAATGCGATTCAGTCAATGCTGTCGTTAGTTCTGAACTACCACCGAGCGGAATTTCTCACTAATTAATCAGCGCATAGCCGGGCCGCTCCCGGCAGCTTCATGAAAACTAAAACTGTTGAGTGGAATCCGCCCACTGCTGAAGAATTGCCATGTAATTGGTCAGTTCAATCGATCGGTGATGATGGCGGAGCTTATAAAAGTCGCGACGGTTTGCTTGTAATAATTTCTTGTTCGATCGAGAAAGACGGTCATTGGTGGGTTCACCTGTCTCTGTCGCGAAAGAAATCAGTTCCGACCTGGATAGATTTGGTCAAAGTCAAAGAGATTTTCTTGGGTGCGGACGCTTTGGCACTTCAGATTCTGCCTGCTCGATCCGAATGGGTAAATGTTCATGAGTTCTGCCTCCACCTTTATCAATGCCTTGACCAACGACCAATTCCCGATTTTCGCAAACTAGGAACCATCTAAAATGACACTCGATCCAAATGACATGAGAACCTACCCGGTTCAACAAAAACCATGCAAAACTTGTCCGTTTAGTGGTGAAAAACCATTACCCCTCTGTCCATCAGATTTGGCAATATACTACGAAAACTTGATGGGGAATGGGCAACACATTTGTCATAGCACGAATAACACCAAAATCTGTCGCGGTGGACGAAACATTCAACTAAAATGGCTCTGTTCGATCGGTTTCTTAGCTGAGCCGACTGACGAAGCTTTCAACGAAGCAGTAAACTGGGCGTTAAATAATAAGGATTCAGCAACGTCAACGACCCATCACTAAATCTTAGATTCTAGTGAGGGCTTGAGAAATCAAGTCCATAGTTGACCCGTCTAAGTTCCTTGAGAGCTACGTTATCTAGGCCACAGCACCCGAGAATGCTTCAACAGTTCTCGGCTCTGCTGTCAGTTATTAAACGTCCGATTTGGGTTTAGGCAGTGTGGCTGACCTCGACACCGCCTAGATAACATTGACCAGTTGAACTTTACCCTAGCAATAGGAGCTTTCAAAGGTCCAATAGAAATGCAGTTTTTGTAATTGATGCCGATCGCCTGTTGCCGGGGAATGTACCGGGGTTGGACGATCGATGAAGCAACTGTTGGCAAAATATTCTTACCAACCATGATCGCTGCAATCATGTTTCGCTTGTGGCAATCGTGGCCGCATGAGTTTGTGGTGTTAAGTGTGTGGCCTCAAGGCGCGTTTTGGGTGTTTGTTGGAGGATTAGTCGGCTGCACTTCCAAGTGGGGTGTCGAGCGAGTCTTTTCCCGTTGCTGATAATTATCGTTGCGAACCATCGCCTCAAACCGAATCGTCCATCCACCCGCACTCCGGGCAATCCCAATGCACCGGAGGGATTTCGGGCGTTGCTGAATACAAGTATGAATTCAAGATTTCCCAATTGCTATAAGCCAAGTATGGTGAGTTCTGTAACATCAAGCGAAAAGTTGATTCATACCCTGATTCAGCAACGCCTAAAAAACTTTCCCAGCCCCCTTGACATTGAAGTCGGGTATAGGGTTTAGGCTAGTTTCAGAGTTCAAAATGAGAAGTTTGAGATGGCAAAGCGTATAGTCGAAGTTTTTACCGCTGGGTGTCCTTTATGTGATGAAACCGTTAAGTTGGTGAGGGAGTTAGCCTGCCCGAACTGCGAGGTGCAGGTGTACGACCTACGCGAGGGTTGCGCTACTAATGAGTGCCGTGAGAAAGCAAACCAGTACGGCATTCACCGCGTCCCTGCTGTTGTTGTAAATGGCAAGCTTGCTGAGTGCTGCTCCAACCAGACTCCAGTATCCCGCGAAGCACTTGTGGCTGCTGGCATTGGGCAAGGATAGAGCAAGTATGGGGAAGGAAACTATCTTTCCCCATCACCACAACAAAGGAGATGGTACGAAAGTGAAACAAGGTCTATTGATAGGTGATTTGGGCAAGCAAGTAAATCTCCCCACTCAAACGATTCGCTATTACGAACGCTTGGGACTACTCAAGCCACCTGAGCGAACACAGTCACAATATCGTATCTATTCAGAAGAAGCGTTAGAACGTCTGCGGTTTATTCAAAAAGCTAAGCACTTCGGACTTTCCCTAGATGAGATCAAAAAGCTCATTGACATCAGCGCCCAAGGTACTCCTCCCTGTGCAAGCCTTAAGGCAATGGTAAAGCAGCATCTAGATGAGTTGGAGTGCCGTATTGAGGAAATGGTTAAATTTCGCCAGGATTTGGCTAATCGGTATTCAAAGATTGAGGCTTTGGTTGAAGAAGAGTCAACCACACCGAACAATGTCATCTGTGGTAGCACAATCTGTCGGCTGATTGAGCAAGAAAACTATACCCCCCGAAACATTACCAGCGAAACAGTTGTTAAAGAGGGTCTTAAGCGTTGATATGCGATCGCACTCAGGGATTTTGGGCATGGCGGGGGTGTTGGGGTTTTGGTTTGGGTTTAGTTTCGCAAAAATGGGGGTGTTGGGAGCGATCGCACTCGCGTCAAGACACCGTTGCGTTACCCGCATCAAGGATACCTCGCAAAAACTCGACTAATTCAGCAAAGCTATCGGGGTTATTTTCAAGCAACCATTCTGTAAGCATGATTGAGTGTTTGGTTTTCCTAAACTTGACCCGCACGAACGATAGCTCGGCAAACAGCACATCGAGCAGTTTGGCTGCGTTAATATTTTTGTCAACGTATTGGGGATTTGATAGCTCCTCTGGAGTAGCATCTTTAGAGAAACAATCCTTCTTCTCCTTCAACTTATCTTTATTGCTTTCCAGCCTTTCTCGAACAGCTTCGCTGGTAAGATCGTGTTCTCGTCCCGCATCGTCTTGATTGAGAACGGCTGCTATAGCATCGGGATGCAGCAGGTAATTTTCATACATACACCTTTCGAGAAAATGAACTGCTTCCGAGCTTCTTTTCTGCAAATCCGCGCGATCCTGTTTAGTTCTATTTTCCCGGTCAAACACAAATCCAACAGCAGGAGGGTACAAATTATTCCCACCGCTGAGCCGTTGGTATAGGTCAAACATAACATCAACAAAGTGAGCTTTCTTTCCCAATAAATCCCCCGTGTTTTTGATGCTGACAATTTTAGTTCCTGTCAAAAGTTCGGGAGCTAGCTCGGACAATACGAGCGGGAAGCACAGTTCCTCGGTCGGCCCTTCCACCCACAGAATGCTATCGGCACCGAAAACGTCAGACAAACTCACTCCCAGTTCAGCTAAAAGAGAGCGCTGTTCCCTAATATCTCCGGCATTCATCGTTGATGCTTGGGTTTCGCCATCCTCATATCGAAGCTTCACGATAGTTGAGGGATTGGCAGCAGCAATAATCTCAGCCGAATGAGTGGTAATAAAATACTGGTGTTGCGGAAACTCTTTGAGGATTTGTATCAGCTTCTTGGCAGCGCCTGGATGCAAATAAGATTGGGGTTCGTCAATAATAATCGGTCTGGATTCTGGGGAAGCCAGTATCGCGTAAAGAATCGCCAGCACTTGACCGGTGCCAGTCCCGCAGTCTGACAAGGAAAATGCCAAATCCTTTCTCTTGCTTTCGGCGGCTTTTGCGGGCCAAAGCAATATTTCAACAGGGTTGGGTTCCCGAGAGTGCTGCTTCGAGAGAATTTGAGTTGAAACTGACGCGAACTGAGGAAACATGGTAGAAACATAGTCATTGAAACGCTCGTACAGCTCTTCTTTACCTCGCGACTCTAATAAATGAATAACTTCGGCTAGGTTTGAAGCCCTTGGATTAAGCTCTTCATTGTTTCCCACAGAGCATTTTCCAATGAACCGCTGGGCTTGAAGTTGGGAAACGCAGTTTCTGAATTTGTGAAAAAGTGTTACGAAAAAATCTTCACTTGTATAGTTAGAGTCTATTTCATTAGTTTCTTTGTAAAATGTAAAACGACCGCTTTCGTCTTTTTTAATAAGATTTCTGTTTCGCTCTCTTGAAAATCCCGACCATATTTTACTTGGTTGGTAGTATGTTAATTCAATAGCCGGCTCTAAATCTTTGATTGAAATGTTATCCCGGTTTACTGAATTAGCCGTTAATTTTGAAACACTTAACTCTACATCATTGGGATTGTCCATCCACTTTTGGAATAAAACAAGCACTTCGGATGGGGGTAAGGACGAATCGCGAGCAGAAGATAATTCTACATAGCAGTCTGCTGATAAATCATCGAAAAGGCGATGAATTTCTGCTTTTGTGAAGATTAAAGTTAATTTAGCGGTAGATTCTCGGTTCGGCGTTGAATTGGGTTGCGGGAACGTTTCGATAGTGCGGTGCGGGCTTGTCTCAAAGCTCAGGCTCAAAGCTTTCAGCAGCGCTGTTTTTCCTGAATTGTTGGCTCCCACAATAATGTTGATGCCAGGTTGGAATTCTAATACCCCAGAATCCTGGAAGGATTTGTAATTAAGTAACTGGAAACGGGAGATGTACATAACTGTGTTTTTGAGGAAACGATACTTGAGCGCTCCGAGCCTGGTGCGGTAGCGAGGCGGGCTGACTACACTTAAATTCAAACACAAACATAGTCTGGTTGGAGTAAAAAAGCGATAAATTTTCACATCGGCACTTCAAATTCGAGTTACGACCATTGGGAAGATGTGCTTTATCCACCACCTACCGCCTCGCAAAGAGTTCGATCGCTACATTCAGCAATATCAAACAGTCGAAGTTAATAGCACCTGCTACCGCAGAGATTAACAGCAAGACTGAAACGACAAGGGTGATGATCGAGAAGCGCAGAACGATCGGGCGATCACGGAACAATGATTGCACCCTTCGATATCTCGCAGCAATTCTCCTCTGATTGTTGGCAGCCCCAATCACCGGACACAGATACTCTTTGCAGTTTATTTATTACTTGAGTTTGTTCCGTGCATTGAAATTGTTATGCAGTCTTGAATATCTTTAACTCTGGTCCAGTTATCCAACTCTTGATTGATACGTTTTTCGTAATCAAGTGTAGTCACTGGCACCAACATATTCCCGACAAAAATGTGTTCGACATTGGACATCCAGCCAGTATTTATAACCCACCTGCCATTGATCTTATTCTCAGGGTTGCCCATAACTTCAATAGTGCAGTCATCTATAACAGCTTGAAAAAAGTCGGATCTGACGTTTTCCGCCTCGGAGTGAGATATTTTTCCTTTTGCATATTTCTCTAGTCTGCCAAAAATCAATACTGCACCGTCGTGGCTTGTAATAATATCAATATCGCTAGTAGATGGCAGGCAATCTCTCAAATATAGATTGCAACCACCCACAATAGCCCATATACACTTTAATCCATCTAAGTGCTGAACTATTTTTTTAACGGTAGATATCATGTCGTTTTTCCTCTTCTTCAAACGAGTATTTCGACACATCTTTGTTACCAACTTTTGCTCTCATTTTCTCAATCTTTCGCCAGAGCACTGATGACAAATGAGGTGCGTCGCGGTTGATATCGTTCAATTGCTCTCGGTATTTTTGAACTACCAGTCTAGCTTGTTCTAATGTTGAGTTATCTGGAAAATCTGTTTTCCAATTCTTGCAGGCTCTCCAGAGCGTATGGTATCTCTTGGCTGCCTGTTCATGAGTAACAGCCTTATCTTTGAATCGAAAAACGTGTTCAATGATTGTCAACACAGATACAATAATAGCTAAAACCGTAGGAGTTGCCCTTACTATTGAATTATCTTTAGGAAGAAAACCCTCGAATTGAGTGCTCAACAACCAAGCTGTTATGACGGTGAGTCCGAATGACTGGAAATAGTAGAGTATATTTGCTTTTTCATAATAGTAGTCAGCAAGGTCGAAGTGCGCTCGTTTGGAATCATGACAATCCACTAGATGCCGTTGGAACTCATCTTCTATTTGTTGATATAACGAATCAGTATTCATAAGAGGTACTACAGACGCACTATTTTGTATTCATGCCCCGTGCAGCACTGCTTCATAACGGGCGTGCTTACCGAACGCAGATGATCTTGATCTTAGCAAGGCAACCAACCATTTTGGAACGTTGCAGTGCAGCGTGTTTATTATACCGTGCCAATCAACTGTGTCAAGGGTTTTGCGTCAATTGCTGAACTAAAGATTCAGCAACTTTATTCATTTGTTCCTCATCTTTGTTCCTCAATCGTGAATAAAGCCAGTCCATAATAAGTGGACTGCGCCGCCGATTATCATAAATTTGCGTTTGCAAGCTGTATGATTCTCTCTCCAGGTCTTGCGGAGTGTACCTTCCACTGATTACCTCTTGGACAAGTACCTCTGCGTTTTCTCTCAGCCGATCAAGTCTGGTAGCAGCTTCGTTATGTTCAGTGTATTGACGTAATCCAAAGACGAAAGCTGGAATTAATGGAACTAGAACAGCCAGTAGGAACTTTTCAAGGGTTAAGCCTCCAATCAAACCGATCAGAAGAACAATCATTGTCAAAGAAACCAAGATAATGATTATCCATTTAGAGTAACGGCGACGCAATTGAGCATCCCACCTAACGTTAGAACGTTGACAAATAATTCGTGCTTGATGAATTGGCAACTGCCCAACACTAACTGGATACCAATCCTGGAGTTTCGTAAAGTCTATATTTTTACGTTTATATCTATTAGAAGCATCAATAATCGTTTCTGGCTCAACACGAAATCCACAGTTTAGCCTGGCCCAATTGAACTGAAGAATCTCACAGTCAAATAGCTGTTGAATCTTTGCAGCTTTCTCCTGGATAGATTTTTGTAACCGTGAAAATACGAGAAGTTCCAGGAATGTAGCAATAATTCCCCACAAAGCAGCATAGACAGCGAGAGCAGGAAATAGAGCAACCAAGATCGACCATGCAATCACTATTGGTACACTAATGATAAGGCTGATTATTTGTAAGTTTTTTGCGTCAGAATAAAGTTGACGCTGTGCAGATAATAGCTCTAACTTACGTTGAAGATTTTGTTCTTGAGGAATATTATTCATGGGTAATTATCTAAATCTTTAACTGAGATGGTTTCTCAAGTATAAATTGGAAAATTTAATCCAAAGATTTCGCCCCATTTTGCAATAGAAAGCTCGTGATCACCGTCATCTTCTAAAGCTCTAGCTTTTGTAGCTCTCAAATAATCAAGAGCTGCTCTTTTGGAGATTTTATCTTGATTCTCACGGCTTAGTTGATTAATATTGCCCTGAATTCCTTTAGGATCGTCAACCGGATAAAAAATTGCAGTATGAATGTATTGCAAGATACCAGGAACTTCTAAATCCAGATATCCAGATGCTTTTGTGTCCTGTTTAGAGTAGAAATCTAGAATCATGTTTTCAATTAGATATGAAGACATTGATGGCATAGTTAATCTTTTGTTCCAATATTTCATCAATCTGATTGCATTCAATACATTGCCGTTGTGAAGTCGATTAATATCAGTAACTCGATTTCTGTCAATTCTTGGATCAGTCTTTTTCCAATGTCCCTGACCATCAGGAATAAGATAATAATCCTTGTTGAACCAGTCCTTTTGTGTAATAAAGCAAGGTACAAGGTCGAACGTCCAAGGATAGCTTCTTAATTTAAGAGTCGCAGCCTCCTTGTTACGTTCAATATCTTCAGCTTTTTTATATTGTGGAACTTGATTGAGAAGATTGATAAACTTGTTGATAACTTTTCGTGAACTAAGAGTGTTTGTGTTGTCAAAACACAGTGCTTTCAGTTTATAAGTAGACTCGGAGACGTAAATCTCAATCTTGTTTATGAACTCGTGATAAACCCCTCCTTCGGCACCCAGAGCAATCATTATGTCAATGTCATCAAGTTCCCTTTTTTTGGTACGTCTGGCAAAAGAACCGAAAAAAATGTCCTTTTCTGAATACAAGCTTGGGAAGCTTACGTCTTTACTGGGGAATAGATGAATTTGAGATAATAGCCAATTTCGACTAATTCTAGCTCGTTGAGTTTCATCTGGATCAAGATTGACATAATCTCTTAAGAAAATGCTGAAGGCTTCGTTAACCGTTTTAGCCATGCTTTTCTAGGTAAATTAAAATTCAAGGGATGTGCTACATCTAGCGTTTTTATTAAGCACATTGACGTTAAATGTAGTATTTTTGAAATACTAGCTTTCAAATCCCTGCATATGTACTACTCGAAGGTGCGGATAGCCGTACCTCTCAGTGTTGCCTCAGAGATAACCTTCAGGTTGCGTCCCAACCGAGGACTGAGCGGCATAACTATGTATTCAACGTCAGATGTGCTGGATAACACCTTAGACAGCACCGCAAGTTAAGCAATTCGTTACGTTTGACATAACTACCCCCTGCTTACTGCTCTGCAAGCAGCTTGTAAATCTCACGTTTTACCTGAACCACCAGATCGCGTACTTGATTGGCTTTCTCCAAATTGCCACTTCGAGCAATTTGGGTGACAGCATCATTTAAATCCGTTAAAGAACGTCGCAACTCAATCAATTTAGAAGGCTTAATTTCTGCAAAACTGTCGTAAGCGTTTCTTGAATGAGATTGCTGGTAGCGATCGCCCCTCGCTGTAGGTTGGGTTGAGCCTGTCACGTCCTTGCTTATAAATCACTAGATAACGTGAAACCAAACATGACTCGATTGGGCGACGCGATCGCCCCTCTATAACCAAGTAAACCTTGATACTTAACATCTGCACTTAGAGCTTTTTGAAGTATCTGGCAACTGGGAATAGCTCGAAGCCCACCTTTTCATAGGTGTGACGGGCTCTTTCATGACCAGGATCGCCCCCAGTCTCAACCATAGCAATAGACATCCCAGCATCTTTCATCCAACCCAGAGCAAATTCTATCAAAGCGGTGCCAATCCCTTGACCTTGAAAGTCTGGATCGACAGCAACCATATAAATTTCACCCATGCTGTCCCAAACGTGTAGTTTCACGGGTACAAAGCCCACAGTAGAACCTGCATCGATCGCAACCCATACATTCGTGTCTTCCGCAGCACAGACATCCTCCACAGCTTTTTCTTGGCTCACACACCAATGATTGGGATAGAATGCCTGGTAAACATCCGCGTTCATCGCGTTCTGAATCGAACTCGGACATCCCGATCGCCGATCGCATCCGACTCAACATCACTCAACACTTTTGCTTCCATCCCGTACAAATCATTCAGCACCGCCTTGACGTTCGGAAACGCAAAATACTCTGTCAGCTTGCCAATGCGATAATTAAAAGCTTTGTACCGGTGCTTGAAGTACAGCTCCACATTCCCCCGGTGTTCCCACAGTCCCAGCAAATTGACGGTCACATCCGAGTAATGCGCTTTCACATCCCGCTGCACTTCCGCGATGCGTTCCTCGATCGATCGAGTTGTTACCCCAATTTTATAGAAGCAGCTTTCGTCAGCTTTTACCTCAAGGAAGTAGAGCGAGTTCACCAGAATCCGACGAAGCTGTGCTCGATAAATCAGCAAATCAGCCCGCCGTTCATCCAAACAAGATAAACCCGCAGCTTCAGCAATCTCTACAGAGCCTTCCAACGAAGCCAGCTCCGACAGCAGCAAAGGTTCCTGGACTTTGTTGAACAGCGCCAGGGGAAGTGCGCCGACGGGGATTTTGCCGAGGTCGGTAAACTGATAAGTGCGATCGCCCTCCGACTCTAGCAATCCTTTCAATTGCCACCGAAAGTTTACCAAGTCTTTGGGAATGCCGTAGTCCTGTGCGCCGTACTCTTTCCACAGCACTTTCAATTGCTCCAATTCCTCACCCTTAAGCTGGATGGTGAAGTTGTCATAGAGAGGCAGCGATGGGAAAGCTCTGGTTTTAATCCGCTGCGACACGGGCTTGCAAGTGTCCTCGGTGTGCGCGAAGTGATGTTCTTTCACTTTCCCCTTTTTCGCTGTCAATCCGCCACCGCAGTAGAGGCAAGTTAGCTGAGTTTTTCCGCGCACAACTTCATCAATGCTCGCCAAGTTACCGTCGGGAGCAACACCAAATTTAAGCCACATAGTCAAAAGTTCTCCTAAAAGCAGGTTTTCGTAGATGCACCTGCTCCACACGATCGAGAATTGTAACAAATCCAGGGGTGAGAACTTCTGGCTTGGTGAGTAAAGCGATCGACACTCGATGCTCTTGATGCGTGACTTTAATCCTTGCATCCAAAATCTAAAATCTAAAATCTAAAATCTAAAATTGCTCGTCACCAATCGGGAATTTCTTCAGTCCGAGTCTGATAGGTATTGTGAGAGTTGCTCTCTCGCTAACGGCACAGCGGGCAATTCATGCTCTAATCCGCTACTTGGTTCAAGACCGGACTGGACAAAATTAGCCCGTTCCTTCGCTGACCGTCATACAGCGCGATCGCACAAATTTGTCTGGTAAGCGTGATTATGGTTTGGTTCGGCTGCTCTGGGGTAATGCTTTGAGACGAAACAACCGGGGCCGCCACCAACAAGCCGTTACCGAAATGCTTGACTCTATGTTTTGAATGTTTTTACAGGGTTGTCTCAGTAATTCGTTGATTAGAGCTTGTTTTTGCCTGCCATCAAGTCGAGGATTTGGTGGCGTTTGACCTTTGTCTGTCTGTGGGGTTGAGTTTTGAGGTGGTGGCGATGATGTTACAAAGGCTGAGGGAGAAGGAACCGGAGTTTACAAATTCGGTTTCGCTAAGGCGGTTTATGTTGTGTTGGGATTCATTCATAGCGATCGCTCGAACTGGTAGAGTTTGGTAATACACAACCAACTTGAGTGGAAAACCAGAAATAAGGGGGAGCAAGACCCTTTCATTCTAGAATTTAAAAAAATCTCTAACTCTTGTACAATCAGATGTTTAATAATGATTAGCTTTTACGTTTAAAGAGATATCTATCAATCCTTAATCTGAGAATAATTCTTAGATGCTAGTTCTGCTAACTTGGAACGCAAATCCTTACGAAGAAGCTTCTTTTGGCTTTTAGTTAATTCATTAGTGACTGAATCCTCCTCAAGCCCTGTAATACCAGCATGACCCTCAGCACCAGGGCGAAGGTCTTTAACACTTTTATCTTTGACTTTACAGTAAATGTAAATATAAACCCAAATAACATTTAATAGATTAGGATAAACGCATTGTCCAGAATTTGCTTGAATTTGACGAATTTCATTAACTTTAAGATAGAGAACTAATTTCCGAGGCGAGTCTGTTGGAAGAAATTGGTAAGCTTGTTCAGGGGTTGTAAGATAGTCCACCCAAACGCTCAGGTGAGGTGGAACAGATTTTTTATCTTCTGTTGATAAAATAAAATCGAGTTCCAATTGAGCCGCTGAGATGTTGCCATTTTGTACAAAATCTAGGGGTGGTCGAATAAGTCTAAGGACGTAGCAAGCATCCGGGACTGGGGCTAAATTAGCTCCAGCCGATTTTATCTCAAAGAACTCACTCACTAAAGAACGAACCTTTATTCAAAATATTAGCCGAAAAACCCTGTTCAAGCGTAGTATCTTCTCCCCAAACTTCTCCAGTGTTTCTATTTCGATAGAAAAATTCTATTTCACCAGAGCCAAAGATTTCGCACTCTAAATAGTGTTCAGATTTTGACCATGTGTACATGAAATTATCTCTTAAACCTGGACAAGCATCTGGCACTTCTAAGCATAGCCCGGTTTCTTCAAAAAAACGTTTGAGTGCTTCCCACACAAACCAGGATAGATTGAGAACTCCTTCTGTAAAGCCTGCATCTATTTCCTCTTTTACCTCACTTTTTAGTGAATCAAGATATAGTCGAAGTCTCTGGGCTCGTTGTCTCTGATAATTTTTAGCTTCAATCTTTTTATGAATACGGGGTAAATTATTGGATAAATCATTTATCGGAAGTGAAAAAAATTTACTACGTCGTTCTTTAATATTAGTTTTCGGCAAACTATCGTAAGTGCTCGAACCAATCTCTACCTGTTTTGGAAGGTAATTGCCATAATATTTATTACCTTCATAAGTCCCAGGCTCTACCGATATCTGTGCTAGTGAACGAGTTGATTTAATTATGCGGCTAGAAGTAGCACGATAGTTTTTTTTATTATTAATGAGTGGGGTTGTCAAGAAAATCGTTTGCTCTTCTGGTTCTTGTTTTTTTAATGGAGGGATAATTACAGTCATAACTTTACTCTCCCCTCTTCCAAACGGTTGTCTGTATTTTTTTATCAGTTAAATCCGCAAATGTCTGGACAATCCATTCATGTGCTACATCAAACCAACTTTGCATAGAATCCAGAGAATTATAATTGCCCATTCCATGCACACTTAGTTCAAATAAAATAGTTGGGTGATTGTTGAGAATAACATTCCTAATAGATATATGTAATCTGCCCAATTCTTCCGGCAAGTCAAAAGTTGTGTCCCAGTCAATATTCTGAGGTTTTGGAAGAAAGCGCTCTAAATCTACCTGCCATTTAAAGTCAGGGAAAATTTTACCTATATCCTCAAGAGTTTCCCATGCTTCTCCTTGTGGAATTTCATTAACATAACTTAGTTCATATTGATGTATCTGAATTTTACCTAAATCGCCCTCTTCTATGAAGGAATTAAAGCGGTTTAAATGAGCTTGAAACATTTTAATGAGACTTCCATACCTGGGATACTCACTATCTGAACTAATTTTTCTCCAGTTATGAATAAATCGGTCACGTTGAACTTGGATAACCCTTGTTTCATCAGAACTAATGAACCATACTCTTGGCAAAGGAATAATATCACTCAGTTCTATCGAAGCTTCAATAATTCGATTATTGACAACTTCTAGTCTTGGTGCCAATGGGGCAACGTCGCTGCAAAACGGGTAGTCAGGTTGAAACCTCTGCCATAACAAGCCAATATGGGGACTAAGAAAAGCTTCGATAGGGTCAAACTGAACACTACAAACCACTTCGTTAACAGGTGGTTGATCATAAGATGGCAATTGTCTGGTGTTCACGCTGACTGTCACGCTGTCTCCTTTAGTTACCCGAACAAACTACTCTATAGATTTATGCTCTACCATTCAGCCTAACGGAAAATGAACCTGATTAGTTAATTATTTAAAAAATTGACTCACACCTCGATATTTTTATAGATCATAAGCGTCTTCTTATCCCGGGGCAAGGCTATCAGTTTTTTCAGTTTAGGTTGTTCATGTCAGGCTTCCGAATTTTAGTAGCATCTTAGGATTTTTGGTAGTCCCTCATCTCCCCAAAACCCAGAAAACACCTTTGACACCACCTATTCACCTATAACGCCGGAACTTTAAACCTAGCTCCACAGTTGGGACACTCCGACAGCAACCGCAACTGATGTTGATCGCACCCCTGCATACTCTTAAACTGCTACTCAATCTTATGACAAGGGGACTCAGCATAACACGCCCCACACAACCGAATCGGTTCCAACTTCATCCCTACTCCAAGAGACGGTAACACTCCCTGTAACCCTTGGATTGTACTTACCCATACTCAGTAGCTACGAGCTATCAGACAAAGATTCGAGATTATGGATTTTAGCGGATGATTACCCGTCAACTCTTCTCAACCGTGTCTAATCTGTGCGAGGTAGTTGCAGGCGATCGAACCCTTGCCATAGCCAGCAAGTACCTGATGTAGGAGCAAGGGTTTGGGGCTGTCTATCAGGATATTGCTCTATCCTGACCTAGATTTTTTGGTACGCCCGCCCTAATGAAGCTGTAGCGGTTTCAACCCCTAGGCTGGAAAATATAACAAAGCTGGCAAAGTACCAGAAAAGCAACACGCATTAAACCAACAAAACGACCTATGACACTTGGCAAGCTCGAACTCATCATCAAAATTAACGAACTTCCTACCAACCTACAAACTAATAAAGACAACTGGAAAACCTTTGAGCTTGACTGTGACGACCGGGTAGTGTCCGTTAGTGTTAAGCCAAAAATATGGAAGAAGCTTGAAGATGCTGCTGCCAACTATCCCATGTGGGTGGCTGCTATCGGTGGCAAGATGGGTGAATCAACCCCTAACGGCTTTGTGCTATCAGACCCAAGTATCCAAGTCTTTGAGAAAAAACCAAAGGAACCCAAACCTGAAGCAGAGCAGTAAAAGGTTCGATCGGCTGCACGATCGGCAAGTGCCGGAGTGTGACTGGCGGCAAGGCGATCGGGCTTTTTGTGTTCTAGTACGAAAAGTCTGATCGACGCGGCAAAAGCTGTAATGCTGCGTTGATCGGCTGCACGGTTCAGTCAGAATAGCGCATATTTACTGGCTGAAGCCTAACCTACCAATATCTAAATTGTCAGGTGGCTGATGGCGGATGCGGCAAGGCTCTCTGCCCGTTGCTGGCTCTGGCGCAGGCTAGCTTCAAGGTGGTCGCAGAGTTTCATCAGTTCATCGACTTTAGCGACGATGCGTTTTTGTTCGGCTAAAGGTGGAAGAGGAACTATAAAGTTATAGATTTTTCTGAGGACAAGGTTTTTATTGCCTACTCCTTCTGTCCCAGCTTCTGATTGAGCTTTTACGAAAGAGGAATTCAGTAAATATTGGAGAAATCTTGGGTAAGTGAATTCTGGAAAATGCTTCAACAGCGCAATGCTTACAAAAATACTAAATTCTTGATGAGTATCTATCTCTACCGCAATACCAGTCGTTCCAACTTTCGTCAGAAGAATATCTCCGTACTCTGGTTTACATCTGACACATAACTCTTCATGAGCTTCACGAGTTATGAACCTAGTGTTAGAAAAATCTAGACAACCGCCAGAAACATTTTTCACAGAGAGAAAAGGTACACCCGATCCAACATATGTAGGAGTGTGATGCGTTCCATCAGAAATCAACCAGCAAAGTTCGTGAAGTCTAACCCATTTCCAAGTTTTGGGTATTGAGAATGGGATTTCCTTGTCATTAAAAGGCAAACACTCCTTCTTTTTAGTTGCTTTTTTATTAGAGTAAAGAAGTTGTTTTGATTCTTGAATCTCTTTAAATATCTTGTGAGCAGGTTCATCTTCCGATTGTTGACAAACAAGATTACCACGTATAGCTAAGTTAAGAATGCTTTGGCGTAAGCTGCTTACATCTCCGGAGTGTTGGCTGAGGTTCTGCCAGTTGTCGCGGACAAATGCCCAAGCAGCATCCAACTCCTCATCAGTTTCAGCGTTCATGAGGGAGGCGATCGCACTTCCCCTCAGTTTTTGCCGCAGGTTGTCTCGCGTTTGCTTGGCGGCTTCGTAGCGATCGCACAACCCCATCAACTCATCCACCTTCTCAACAATCCGCTTCTGCTCAACAATAGGTGGAACTGCAATCAATATTTGAGATAGTTGGTCTTGATTTACTTTTGGCATTGCCAAACGGTTATCGCTTGAAGTGACTTGAATCAGGAAAGTTTGGGACAACATATACAAAAGTAAATAACGGGGGTACAGACCTGTAGATATTGGATACATATCTGCGCTACAAAGCCCCTCAAAATCTACGAGCACTACTTTATTAAGGTTAGGACGGATTTTAGAATAGATAAGTTGACCTGGGAAAAAGCGATGCTTTGCGCTGGTTACTTCATCAGCAAGAACTGTTTGATATTGCAGTAACTTACCTGTATCTTTTTCTATATGATTGGGAGCAATATGTGGATAGTGTGAAAAGTCATCTGGCTTAACTAGATTCGATTCAATTGATGCAACATCCACAAATCTTACCCAATTCCATTTGATGGGAATCCTATAAGGAAGTTCCTCAGATAGAGGAAGTGCCTTTTGCTGTTTACGTATCCTTCCTTCCTTCTGTAATTTTTTGACTCGATTGCGTATGTCATCAATGTCAAACTTTGCTTCACGATCCTCTGGATTTTGTGGCACTAGCTTTCCCCGCACTGCCATCTCTAAAATAAGCGATCGCAGTTTTGGAATACCACCGGGAGCTTCCGCGATCGCATCAAAGTTTTCTAAAAACGTCTTAAAATCCATTAACTGTCACCTCGTTCCAGGGCTGCTACCAAACTGTTTTTCAAGGCTTGGCGGTCATTCTCTGCCTTAATAACAGCTTCCTGATATTGCTTCAGCAGTGCTATTGGGTCTTCGTGGATATTTTCTGGGGCGTTAGGGTTCTTGATATCTAAGTTGTAGCCATTGGAAGCGATGGTTTCAACAGACACCTTCCAGGCATATTCAGTTTCCTCGCGGTTCTCCCACCAGGCTTTCTCGACATCAAACTCCTCAATCCGCATCGGCTTGGTCTTGTTGTAAGACTTCGCCCCCGCTGGGTAAGGATGCTCGTAATACCAAACCTCTGTAGTCGGTTCGCCTTTGGTGAAAAATAAGACATTGGTGCGAATGCCAGTGTAAGGACTAAACACCCCATTCGGAAGCCTGACAATCGTGTGCAGGTTACAGTCGCGCAGCAGCTTCTGTTTTATGCGGGTCTTGATGCCTTCTCCAAACAACGTACCATCCGGGAGAACGATCGCCGCTCTGCCCCCATCCTTCAGCAGTTCCATCACCAGCACTAAAAACAGGTCTGCCGTTTCCCGCGTCTGAAACTCGCTAGGAAAACCCCGCTCAATTCCATCTTCTTCCATGCCACCAAAGGGCGGGTTCGTCACCACAATATCCACCTGGTCATCGCGCCCATAGTCTCGGAGCGGTTTGCGGAGTGTATTGTCGTGCAGCACAGTCGTCGGCACCTCAATGCCGTGCACCATCATGTTGGTCACACAAAGCAGGTGAGGCAGTTGTTTCTTCTCCACACCCAGAATACTCTGCTTCACCCGTTGTAACTGTTCAGGCGAATTCACTTGTTTTTTCAGATGTTCATAAGCACAGGTCAAAAAGCCACCCGTACCGCAGGCAGGGTCAAACACCTTCTCGCCCAGTTGTGGATTTACCATATCCACGGCAAACTGAGTCACCGCACGAGGCGTATAAAACTCTCCGGCATTCCCGGCACTCTGAAGGTTTTTGAGAATTTGTTCGTAAATGTCACCAAAGACATGGCGGGTCTGGGACTGGTTAAAGTCAATGCCTTCGTTAATCTTGTCTACCACCTGCCGCAGCAATGTACCCGACTTCATGTAATTGTAGGCATCCTGAAACACACTCCTGAGCAGTTTGGCTCGTTCTAGAGCGACTCCTTCGAGGTCATCAACCGCCAGTTCCTTGAGTGTGGGAAACAATTGTCCATCAACTAATTGCAACAACTCCTCTCCCGTGGGTGCATTCTTGCCCAATTTTTTGCTATCTGCCCACTCATCCCAGCGCAGATCCAAAGGCAGCGGTGAATCGTAGTTATCATCATTCAACTCCAGCTCGGCATCCTGGTCGCTAAAAATTTTGTAGAACACCATCCAGCCAAGTTGACCAATGCGCTGGGCATCGCCATCCACCCCGACATCTTTCCTCATGATGTCTTGAATCGATTTAATGGTGGCACTCAGCGACATAAAAACGTCCTTCTCAAAAGATACTAAGAAACAGTTGTACTCTAGTTGGGTAACAGGCTCAAGCCCCTCGGTTTTCGTACAATAGGGACTCCAGCTCTCGAATCGCGGCTTTGTACTGCTGTTTGTTACCAAAGCTGCGGACGAGCTCCATCGGAGTTCCCAGTTTGGCAAACGGGTCAAGCTGTAAGACAGTCGTATCTTCGATCGCGATGATGCCCCGATCGGCATACTTATCCAATAGAGCATTCAATACAATACAGGCAGTTGCACCATATTTGGCAAAGACATCCCGCTTCCGTACTTTATCGGCCCGTTCTTTACGAGTCAGGGGCGGACGGTCAAAGGCAACATGGCAAACTAAGTCGAAAAGGTCATAGTCCTTACCGACCATATCCTCCAAAGCTTCTAGAATCACCCCATGCCCTTTCAGCTCTTCAACAATTGCTTGTTTGCGATCAGCTTCATTCCACTTTTTGAGAAAATGGTCGAGAGACTGGTATGCCTCGCTGACAGTTCGACGAGTATAATCCTTTAGCGACTCTGTAGTTAGTTGTCCATCCTTGTTGTAATAGCTCACCCGTTCCTTTGCTACCTCAAACTCCTGCCGACCGACTCGATACTTGATACGAACTGACAAGTCAGTGTCGGTGCGATCGTCATTATCGCCCACGTCCTCGCCATCATCATTGCCTTTTGCTTCTGTATTAACGACCGTTCCGGTTGGTTGACTTTCTGTACCAAAGTTTTCATCCTGAATCGGTGGGCCGTCCCAATCCGGATCATCAAAGAGTTGGGTGGCGTTGCGGAAATCAATAATCGTGAAGAAATTCTTGCCATAGTCCGGGCGTAAGCGCGTACCCCGACCAATAATCTGCTTAAACTCTGTCAGAGATTGGATACGGCGATCCAACACAATCACATGGCAGGTTTGGGCATCTATCCCCGTCGTCATTAGCTTAGATGTGGTGGCAATCACTGGATACGTTTCTTTGGGATTGATAAAGTTATCGATTTGAGCTTTACCTTCCTTCTCATCCCCCGTAATTCGCATGACGTAACGATGGTCTTTGAGAACAAACCCTCGATTCAGAGTTACGTTAGCCAAGGCTTCTCGCATTCGTTGCGCGTGGTCAATGTCCTCACAAAACACAATAGTCTTCCGCATGGGGTCGCCATCGTGAAGGAACTGACTGACATATTCCGCGACCCGTTGAGTCCGTTTGCCAAAGGTAATGTTTCGGTCATAGTCCAGCAGGTTATAGTTCCGCTCCTCAATTAGTTGACCGTTATCGTCATATTCTCCTGCTTCTGGTGTCCAACCTTCCAGGTCTTTATCTAAGCCAACTTGTATCCTGCGGAAGGGAGCCAGGAAACCGTCTTCGATTCCCTGCTTGAGGGAGTATTCAAAAATCGGTTCACCAAAGTAATCAATATTTGACACGTATTTGGTTTCCTTTGGCGTTGCCGTCAGCCCTACCTGAATCGCCTCTGAGAAATAATCGAGTACCTGTCGCCAATTGGAGTCATCTGCTGCGCTGCCCCGGTGACACTCATCAATCACCACCAGGTCAAAGAAATCTCGGTCGAATTTCTCGTAGAGGTTATCTCGTTCTTCATTGCCGATGATTGCTTGATACAGTCCTAGATAGATTTCATAGGCGGTAGTAATCTCCCCAGTTTCATTATCAACCAGCCTGCGGTCTAGCTTGGTCATGACCTCACCAAAGGGGCGAAAGTCATTAATAATCGTTTGGTCTACCAGTGCATTGCGATCGGCCAGAAACAAAACCCGTTTGACAACTTTCGTCTTCCACAGTCGCCAGATAATATTAAAGACTGTGTAAGTTTTACCCGCTCCGGTTGCCATCACCAACAAACACCGTCTCTGACCACGAGCGATCGCCTCAATTGTGCGATTGACTGCAAGTTGTTGATAGTAACGGGGTTCCTTCCCGCCAATCTCAACGAAATAGGAGGACGTTAGCAAATCCTGATTAACGGATTGTAAATCCTGCCACTGTTTATAGTGCTGCCATAGTTCCTCTGGTGATGGAAAGGCATTCAGGCCGAGTTGCTGTTCTATCTGAGCGTAGGTTCCACTCTTGTCATGGAATAAGAAGGCATCCCCATTCGAGGAAAAGACAAAGGGAACTTTCAGAGCCTCTGCGTAGGCAAGTGCCTGCTGTATCCCTGCCCCCACACTATGCTTGTTGTCTTTGGCTTCAATGACTGCGATCGGCTGATTTGCTGGGTAATACAGCAGGTAATCTGCCCGTTTCCCAGATCCTCGCACCGCCATCTGACCCCGGACTATCATCTGACCGTCTGTAAAGCTATATTCCCTGCGGATTTGACCCTTTTTCCAACCCGCGTCATAAAGGGCAGGTGTAATGTAGCGATCGCAAATATCGGCTTCACTCAGGTCTTTCTTATTCATTATTTGGCGCCTGAAAGTTTCTCTATAAAATATGCCTAAGAAATTAGCTCCATCAGCACTTATGAACTTAGCTGGCGGAAAGGCTTTTGGGAGAGCTTACATCAAAGCTAACTCATTAGGCAGTATCTCGTACCTGGTAAACTCACGGAATTTGGGTAAGTGAAATGGCTGAAGCGGAGTGACGGGGCGATCTGATTTATGATTGTTCGCGTTATTTGGCGTGTCTAACCGTTAGATATGTTTTTAGTGTAAGAAATTTGCCTGTGAAGGTGTCAAGGTTATCTCCATCGAGTTAGCTCAAGTTAATCCAGAAAAATACTTCGCTCAAATAGCTTTGTGATATGCACTCATCCCTCCAAAAGGCAACCGACACCGCTCAGCTCCTACAACGCCGGAACCTTAAACCTCGCCTCACAGTTAGGACATTCTGACAGCAAGCGTAACTGATGCCGTAGCTTGCGGGGCGGAACGCCATCGCACCCCTGCATC